>NZ_JBFAXY010000034.1:0-90124 GCF_040681035.1 Nocardia sp. NPDC051911 | reverse complement strand
GATATTTCCGGCATCGATGCCGCGAAATCGCGGTTCGAGAACGCCAGGGAGCCGATCGCGCTCGCACTGACCCAGGAGAAGACGGTCACCGAGCACCGACCCGAGGTCGGTCCCACCCCTCAGTCCTGCACAGTCACCACTGCAAGCCCGGAACCACGCGCGCGACGCGCGCCGCGGGGGAGGGCAGCGCCATGAGCGGCATGATCACCGGCGCCAGCGCGGACAGCGCGCCGCCAGGCGCTTCGGCAGCGGGCGACGGATCGGCCGGACGGCGGTCCGAGCCGCCCCGCGCCGCGCGGGACTCCCCGAACAGCCGGAAGCCCTGGTGCATGATCTGACGCTTCACCGACGGCATCAGCAACTCGACCGCCTGGGCGAAGGTGCCGACGGGCGTGTCGATGCGATGCGGCCGGTCCTCGAGCGCGCGCACCACGATCGCCGCGGCCTGATCCGGATCCGGCACCGGAAGCGAGCGGTACAGGTCGGTCGGGGCGATCATCGGGGTCCGCACCAGCGGCATCCGCACCGAGGTGAACGTGATACCGGCATCCCGGTTCTCCACCGCCGCGATGTCGCTGAAGTTGTCCAGCGCCGACTTGCTCGCCACGTAGGCGGCGAACCGGGGGACCTTGGTCTGCACCGCGATCGAGGAGATGTTGACCACGTGCCCGAAGCGGCGCGCTCGCATCGACGGCAGCAGTCCCAGGATGAGCCGCACGGCGCCGAAGTAGTTCACCGCCATGGTGCGCTCGAAATCGTGCATCCGGTCGGTGGAGTTGAGCACGGAGCGGCGGATCGAACGGCCCGCGTTGTTCACCAGGTAGTCGACGTGGCCGTGGTCGTCGAGGACGCACTGCACGAGCTTCTCGACCGCTTCGGAGTCGGTGATGTCGCACGGGTAGGTATGCGCGACACCGCCCTCCGCGCGCACCGCCTCGGCGGCGGCCGCCAGGTCGTCGTGACCGCGGGCGACCATGAGGACCGTTGCGCCGCGCCGGGCGACGGCGTGCGCGGTGGCCAGTCCGATACCGGAGGACGCTCCGGTGATGAGCACGACCCGCCCGGCGAGCGGGTCACCGGTGACCGACACGCGGCCGCGCTGCGGGTCGAGGTGGTCGCGCCAGTACTGCCACAACCGCTCGGCGTAGCTGTCGAACGACGGGACGGTCAGACCGGAGCCGCGCAGCTGGGCGCGGGTCGAATCGCTGATGAATTCCGCGGAGAACGAGGTGTGCGGAGCGACTTCGGCCGGGATGCCCACCTGCTCGAGCAGGAAATCGCGCACGGTGGTGACGCCGGGGATGTGCGCGAGTCCGCTGAGCGCCAAACCGCTGCCCGGCACCGTTCCCACGCCGGTCGGGGCGCCCGCCGCGGCGGCGAGCGCGCGATACACCTCCCCGAAGGGCTGCGGCTCGGGGTTGACCAGGTGGAAGGTGCGTCCGTCCAGGCCGGGGCGACGGATCAGTTCGCTCATGGCGGCCGAGACGTAGTCGACCGGAACGATATTCGTGGCGCCGAGATCGGGCAGCGGCAACGGCAGATCGGACGGTAGCGTGGCCAGCCGCGCGATCGCGCCGAAGAAGTAGTAGGGGCCGTCGATCTTGTCCATCTCGCCGGTGCGGGAATCGCCCACGACGATCGCGGGCCGATAGACCCGCCAGCGCACGCCGCGCGCCTGGCGGACGAGTTTCTCGGCGGCGAACTTGGTGCGGTGATACGGCGAGGTCAGCTGCTGTCCGAGGTCGAAGTCCTCCTCGAAGAACTTGCCCTTGTGGTCGCCCGCCACCGCCACAGAAGACACGTGGTGCAGCACCGCGCCCAGCTCGCGAGCCAGGGCCAGCACCGAGCGCGTGCCGGTGACGTTCGCCGCGTGCGCGGTGTCCTCGTCGGCCGTCATGTCGTAGACCGCGCCCAGATGAACGATGTGGTCGGCCCGTGGCGCTTCGCACGCCAAACCGAGCCCTTCGGCGGTGAGATCGCCGATCAGCGCGTAGACCCGCTCGGCGCCGCGCCAGCCCGCCGCGATGTCGGTGAACTTGCCCAGTGACGTCTCACGCACCAGTACGTGGACGATCGCCTCGGCGTCGTTGTCCAGCAGGTCTTGCACAACCCGCCTGCCCAGGAAACCGGTCCCGCCCGTCACGATGTAAGTGGCCATCGCACTCTCCTGCTGTTCAGTCGAACCTTGTTGTCGCACAATTCATCCGGCATGCGGCAATGGATGCGGACAGCGTCGATTCGGCCCCCAGCGACAGACGTCGGGCCGAAAGTAGGAACACCTTCGTCCTGACTTATTACTCAACAGTAATCGACCGCGTGCGGCCCCGGCAAGCGATCATGACCCGTTCACCCTGTGGGACTGGTCACCGTCGGCGCAGGTCAAACGGTATGTGTTACAAAGATTTCCAGTTACCCGAGTTCTGGTCGAGTGTCCAGCAACTGGGCAGCGTCCGGTCTCGCTACTTCTTCTCGACGCGGGCGGGTGGCGTCTGCAGCGGAGGCTTGTCGCGCAGGAACGTCTCGAAGGCGTCCAAGTCGGTCGGGCCCACCGCGGTATCGGCTCCCTCGGTGAAGACGGTGAATCCGTCGCCTCCCGAAGCCAGGAAGTTGTTGGTCGTGATGCGATACGTCGCGACGGGATTCAGTGGCTGACCTGCGATACGGACGCTGTCGGCGATCACCTTCGCGCCTGTGGGGGCGGTGTCGGAATAGGCGTAGCTGATTCCCGCCGGAGACAGAATGGTCGATTTGCCGGTGTTGTTCCACTGCTGTTCCAGCAGGCGCAGGATCTGGCTGCCGGTCAGCGTGAGCGTGACGACCTGGTTGCCGAACGGTTGGACGGTGTAGAGGTCGCCATAAGTGACCGGCCCCTGCTTCAGATCGGCGCGCACGCCACCGGGGTTCATGAAGGCGGCGACGGCGGCGGCCGGACCCGCCGTGGCCGACAGCATGGAATCGGCGATCACGTCGCCCAGGGGCGAGGTGCCCGCCGGTCGCGGGTCGTGTGGGAGGGCGTTCGCGGCCGCGCCGACGACGCGGCCCGCGCGCGGCCGGGACTGCTCGGTGTAGAAATCGATCAGCGCGGTCGTCTGAGCGTCGGGTGTCACCTCGCGGGTCACCACGCGGTTGACCGCCGAGGCCTGCACGCCGTCGCCGCCGAAACGCAGCGTGACGTCGGTGACGAGCCGCCCGTACGAGGCGGCCTGGGTGATCACCTTGCCGCCGATGGTGCACACGTAGGGCTGGTGGCTGTGGGCGGTGAACACCGCCCGGACCGCGGGGTCGATCCGCTCGGCCAGTCCCGTCACGTTCGGGGTGACGTTCGCACAGCCGTTGTAGTCCAGGGCCGCGTTCCGCTCCGGCCGCTGGGAACCGCCGTCGTGCACCAGCGCCACGATCGCTTCGGCGCCCGCCGCCTTCAACTCCGGCACATAGCGATTGATCGCGGCGGCTTCGTCGCCGAAGTGGAAGCCCCGGATGCCTTCGGGCAGAACGATGCTCGCGGTTTCGGGCGTGACCGTGCCGACTACGCCGATCCGATGGCCGCCCACCTCCAGCATGGTCCACGGGCGCAGCGCGGGCGGTGGGTTGCCCTGCGCATCGATGACGTTCGCCGCGAGATAGGGAAATTTCGCGCCGGTGAAGGGAGCGCCGGGAGAACATCCGTCGAAGGCACATCCGCCTTGTTGCAAGCGCGCCAATTCCAGCACGCCGTCGTCGAATTCGTGGTTGCCGACCGCGGACGCGGCCACTCCCACGTTGTCGAGGAAGTCGATCGTCGGCTCGTCGTGGAACAGGCTGGAGATCAGCGGGCTGGCCCCGATGTTGTCCCCGGCCGCCACCACCGCGCTGGACGGATAGGCGGCCTTCAGCCGGGCGAGATGAGTGGCGAGATACGCGGCTCCGCCCGCGTCGTATTGCGCGATCCTGCCGTTGGACCCGCTCGGCGGCTGCAGATTGCCGTGCAGATCGTTGAAGCCGAACAGGTGCACCTCGTCCGGTTGCGCCGCACGCAGGTCGTTCGTCGAGATCAACGGCACGATCCCGGCCGCCGTCGAGGAGCCGGGACCGGCGCCGGGGTCGGACGTCGTGCCGCAACCCCCCACCAGACCGACACCGACAAGACCGGCAAGAACCACGGCGATGCGGCGACGCGCTCTCATATCACGACTGTCCCACGTCGGCGACGTTCGCGCACGACAGCCGAAATGCCGCCTGCCGCACGGCGATGCGCCGCGCCCGATCCCGCTACTGCGCGGCCGGGAATTCCTCGGCGAGTTCCTCGAAGACCGCGGTGTTCATCGCGAAGGCGCGCCTGCCCTCGTCGAGCACGCGGCGGCGCTCCAGGTCGTCGAGCGGCAGCCGGTCGAGCAGGGCGCGGTATTCCCGCTTGAACGCGGCGGGATTGCCGACTCCGTCGAAGACGTAGAAGCGGACGCCGTCGCCGCGATGCGGTAGGTCCCACAGCTTCTCCGCGGTGCCGCGGATGACCTGTCCGCCGGACAGGTCGCCGAGGTAGCGGGTGTAGTGGTGGGCGATGTACCCGGCGGGCCAGTCGCGCGCGCACTCGTCGATGCGTTCGGCGTAGGCGGCGGTGGCGGGCAGCGGCTCCAAGCCGGTTCGCCAGCCGGAGCCGAGCAGATGTGTGAGGTCGCGCTCGAGTTCGGCGGTGCGGGCCAGCTCGGGCCGGATGAACGGCCCGGCCACCGGGTCGTCGGCCAGCGCCGCCCACCGCTGTTCGAGCGCGCGGTAGATGAACCAGAGCTGGCCGGTGTAGCGGTGATACGAGTCGACGCCGAGCGATCCGCCGAGCATGTCGCTCATGAAGCGGGAGTTCTCCGCCTCCGCATGCTGTTGCGCGGTGGCGGTGCGGATCTGCGCCGAGAACGGTACTGCCTCCGACATGTCCGGACCACCTCACCTCACAGCGGGGCCGCCACCGAATCGCGGGCCCTGACCAGTTCGATAAGAGATTACCGGTCGGAAGTTGCGCGCGCATGCACCTCGCGGCTCAGTGCGCGGGCGTCGATCGGCGGCGGCGCCGGACGATCGGGCGGCGCAGCGAGCCGAACCGGCGCAGTATCCGCGGCCTGCGCACGGTGCGGTCGCACCATTCGCCGAGAGTCACGCCCGCCGCCAGCGCGCAGCCGATGCCGACGGCCGCGAGCAGCTGGTTGCCTCCGATCAGCAGTTCGTCGTTGAGCAGGGCGTAGAGGCCGCGGTAGACCTTGAGGCCGGGAAGCAGCGGAGTGATGCCCGCGACGGCGACGACCAGTGGCGGGGTCAGCGCGCGGCGGGCCATCAGGCCACCGGCCAGGCCGACCAGCGTCGCGGCGACGCCGGAGGAGATCACCGGGCCGAAACCCGCCTCCTGGATGAGCAGGAAGCAGATGATGCCCGCGGCGCCGCTACCCGCGGCCGCGGCCAGCGCCCGGCGTTCGGCGTAACAGGCGAGCGCGAACGCCAGGGCCGCCACCGCACCGGCCGCGATCTTCACCGGCAGGTCGGTGATGTCGCGGGTGGAGGTCAGGTACACCGGGGGCACGGTGGCGTCGACGAGATCCGCGATGCGCAGGGTGAGCGCGATACCCGCGATGATGCCGCCGGTCATCATCATCACCTCGAGCATGCGGGCAGTGGCCGTGATGGGCGCGCCGGTGATCGCGTCCTGCACCGAGCCGACCAGTTGCAATCCGCTCAGCAACACGGTGATACCGGCCGCGATGATCAGGGTCGGGTCGACGTCGATCCGCAAGCGCGCGGCGAGGCTCGCCAGCACGATGGCCGGGATCGCCGCGATGGCGCCGCCCACCATGTGCTGGAAGAAGAACGGCAGCCCGTAGCGATTGAGGACGCGATTGGTGCGGTCGATCGCCGCGGTGGTCGCGAAACTGACCGCGGCCACGAGGGCGCCGCCGCCGAGCAACGCGGCGATCGCCGCCGCCATCAGCGACCACGCCGCGGTGGCGGTCCAGCGGTGGTACGGGTGCGGCGCCGAGGTGATCGCGTCGAGTGCGGCGCGGGCCTGAACCGGAGGGACCACTTCGTGGCGGATACGGCGGGTCAGCCGGTCGACGGCGGCGAGCCGGGTGAAATCGAGGGCGCGGTAGTGCACGATCCGCATCGTGCTGGCCGGTGGCAGCGCGGCGCCGCGGTCGGCCCAGATGCGGATGGCGTCGTAGGTGACGTCGATGCTGCACCGGGACAGCCCGTAGGTGGCGGCGATGAACCGCACCGTCGTGGTGGTGTCCACCACGCCGGTGCCGGAGGCCAGCACCACTTCGCCGACCCGGACCGCGAGGTCGAGGACTTCGGCGACCCTGGCGTCGTCGGTGAGGTCGATCGGCTGCAACGGCGTGGGCGCGGTGACGATGGTGTCCGCGGTCGCCTGCCGGTCCGCGACCAGCATGCCGACGGCCTGGGTGACGACCGGAATCGGCCGGGCCCGCCGCAGGCGAAGCCCGCGACGCCAGCCGAGGTGATCCACCCGTCCGGTGGTGACATCGCCTACGGAAGTTGCCTCAGGACTCATGGAGGCGAACCTAGTCATCCGATGTCTTCTCGGCATCCGTGCGGGTCGCGGCGGGCGCGCCGGTCGCGATCACCCCTTGGTCGGACCGTCGGTTCGTGGTAGAACTTGTTCTAATTTCAGCGATGGGAGCGCGTACGGTGCGGTACGGAATCGTGTTGTTCACCAGCGATCGGGGCATCACCCCCGCGGATGCGGCGCTGGCCGCCGAGCGTGCCGGATTCGACACGTTCTATGTGCCCGAGCACACGCACATTCCGGTGGTCCGGGCCGCGGCGCACCCCCGCACCGGCGATGCGAGCCTGCCCGACGACCGTTATCTGCGGACTCTTGACCCGTGGGTCGCGCTCGGCACCGCCGCGTCCGTGACCGAGCGCATCGGCTTGTCCACCGCGGTGGCGCTGCCCGCCGAACACCATCCGATCACGCTGGCCAAGACCATCGCCTCGCTGGATCACCTGTCCGGCGGCCGGGTCAGCCTCGGCGTCGGATTCGGCTGGAACACCGACGAACTGGCCCACCACGGCGTGCCCGCGGGCAAACGCAGAACGGTGCTGCGGGAGCATCTGGAGGCCATGCGCGTGCTGTGGACCGAAGAGGAAGCCGGCTTCGACGGCGAGTTCGTCACCTTCGGCGCCAGCTGGTCTTGGCCGAAGCCGGTGCAGAAGCGCATTCCGGTCCTGCTCGGCGCGGCGGGTACCGAGAAGAACTTCACCTGGCTGGCGAAGTACGCCGACGGATGGATCACCACGCCCACCGAGGACGACCTGGACCCCAAGATCGCGGTGCTGCGCCGGATCTGGCGCGAGCAGGGGCGTGCCGACAATCCTGAGGTCATCGCGCTCGCCGGGCGGCACGACGCGCAGCAGCTGGCGCGCTGGGCCGAATCCGGGGTCACCGAAGCCGTTTTCGGACTGCCCGACCGTTCCGCGGAGGACGTCCGGGCCTACCTCACGCGCCTGGCGGGAAAACTGGGAATCGAGCACGCCGGGTGACACGCGCGGCGTGACCAACCGCGTCCGCGGATCACAACAAGGGCTCACCAGGGCACCGGCCACGACGATAGCGCCCGCCGCGACCAGCAGCCATCGTCGTCCCGGCTCCGCGCCCGCGTCGGCGACGGCCGCCGGTGCGGGGTGGTGCGCGCGCCGAAGACACCGTCCGCAAACGCCATCCTCGTAGACCGGCCCGCCCTCCTGTCGCTGACGACCGTCAGGCCCAGCCGGATCGGCACCGGCGGCGCGCGTCTTTCGTCGGCAGCACGGCGTCGGCGCCGGTGTAGCGGCCACCGCCAGGGAGCGGCGCGGCCACGTTCGGCGACCCACCGTCGGTCACGGCAAATATCCTGTCGGCCGTTCGGTGCGGCCGGGCTGTGCCCACGCGCCGGGCGCAGCGAGCGCCGCCTCAGGCAGACGGCGAGCCGAACGACCCGCTGACGAGAAGTGGCCCGCGCGAACGGGTTCGCGCGGGCCACGGAGAACGCCGTCAGCGCAGGTCGCGGCTGCGGAAGGCGGTGATGCCGACGGCGAGCAGCGCCACGGCGGTCGCGAGCAGCCACAGCAGCGGCTGCGCCTGGAATTCGGCGCCGGGCACCTTCGGCGGGTGGACGAACGGCACGAGATCGAGCATCCAGTGCGGCAGGCCGTCGAGCGAGCCGACGAAGAAGATCACCACCATGGCGCTGAGCACGCCCCACGCGACCGGTGCGAACCGCGGTGCGAGACCGTAGAGCGCGACCGCGATGCCCGTGACGACCCACACCGCGGGCACCTGCACGGCGGCGGCGGCCAGCGATTGGGAAAGTTTCGTCCCGAGGTCGCCGTCCGCCGCGCCGTAGACGATGCCGATCGCCACGCCCGAGACCAGCAATGCGGCGGCGGGGCCGAGCAGCGCGAAGCCGATGTGACTCAACGCGTAGCGGACGCGGCCGACGGCGCCGGACAGGGTGGCCTCGACCCGGGCGCTGGTCTCCTCGTCGTGCAACCGCAGGGCTGCGGAGATCGAGTAGGCGGACGCGGCCGCGGCGAGCATCGTGATCGCGTAGGTGATGAAGGACTGCTGCAGCTGCTGTGAGCCGCCCATCCGGGTGACCATGTCCCGGATGGACGCGCTGCCGTCGAGCATGTCGCCGACGCTGTTCACCGCGCCGCCGATCAGCAGGCCGTAGAGCGCGAAGCCCACCGTCCACGCCAGCAGGGTGCCGCGCTGCAACCGCCAGGCCAGCCCGAACGGACCGGACAGGATCGCCGCCGCCGTGGACGGCCCCGGACGCTCGGCGATGAGCCCGGAACCGACGTCGCGGTTGCCGAGCAACGCGTACGCGACGCCGGTGCCCAGCACCGCGAGAGCGGCGAAGAGCAGCAACACCCACCAGCGTTCCCCGGCGTACGGGCGGATCTGCAGCGACCAGCCGATCGGCGACAACCACGACAGCACACCGTTTCCGGCGTCACCGACCGCCCGTAGCGCGAACGCCGCGCCGAGTGCGCCGAAGGCCACGCCGCGCGCCACCCGCGCACCGGCGCTGACCTGGGCGGCGACCGCCGCGACGGCCGCCCAGACGATGCCGGACGCGGCCAGGGCGGCGCCGAAGGCCATCGATCCCGCGCCGGGCAGGTCGGTGCCGTAGAGCGACAGGGCGCACACGATCCCGGCGAGCAACGCTCCCGAATAGGTCATGAGCAGGGTGGCGGTGAGACCGGCGTAGCGTCCGATGCTGGTGGCGCCCACCAGTTCCGCGCGGCCGGTCTCCTCCTCGACCCGGGTGTGCCGGATCACCGTGAGCACCGTGGCGATGGCGATCATGGTGTACATGGCGCCTGCTTTCCAGGTGCCGATCGACCCGAGCGCGGAGCTGAACACCGGGCCGTACATGGCGATCAGCGCGGGACTGTCGGCCGTGGTCCGCGCGAAACTGTCCAGGGACGCTTGGTCGTCGTACAGACCCTTGATGCTGGCGACCTGGAACGCGGGCATCAGGCCGATGAGCAGCGTCCACAGCGGCAGCACGATCCGGTCGCGCCGCAGGTACAGCCGCAGCAATCGCCCGGTGCCCGCGAAGTCGCCGGACACGCCGAATGCCCGCGCCGCCGTGGCGCGGCCGGCGATGGCGGTGGTCATGCTCGCACCTTCTCCCCGGTGGCCGCGCCGGAGTCGGCGCCGTGGCCGTCGACGTGGTAATGCCGCAGGAACAGCTCCTCGAGCGTGGGCGGCGTGCTGGTCAGGCTGCGCACGCCCGCGTCGCCGAGCACCCGGATGAGCTCGCCGAGGTGCTCGTTGTCGACCTGGCAGCGCAGCGTGTGGTTATCGAGTTCGATATCCTCCACGCCCGGGATGCGGCTCAGATCGCCCGCGTCGCCGGTCAATTCGGCGGTGATCGACGTGCGCGACAGGTGGCGCAGATCCGACAGCGACCCGCTCTCCACCGTGCGCCCGGCGCGGATGATGGTGACCCGGTCGCAGAGCGCTTCGACCTCGGACAGGATGTGGCTGGACAACAGGACGGTCGCGCCGCGCTCTCGCGCCTCGTGCACACACTCCCGGAAGACCTGCTCCATCAGCGGGTCCAGCCCCGAGGTCGGCTCGTCGAGCAGCAGCAGCGGCGCGTCGGAGGCCAGCGCGGCGACCAGCGAGACCTTTTGGCGGTTGCCCTTGGAATAGGTGCGCGCCTTCTTGCGAGGGTCGAGATCGAAGCGCTCGATCAGCTCATCGCGCCGCTTCTCGTCGAGACCGCCCCGCATCCGGGAGAGCAGATCGATGGTCTCCCCGCCCGACAGCGACGGCCACAACGTGACATCGCCTGGCACATAAGCCAATTCGCGGTGCAATGCGACCGCGTCGGCCCACGGGTCGCGGCCGAACAGTCGAGCCTGCCCGCCGGTGGCGCGCAGGATGCCGAGCAGTACCCGGATGGTGGTGGACTTGCCCGCGCCGTTGGGGCCGAGAAAGCCGTGGATCTCGCCCTCGGTGACGGTGAGGTCGAGGCCGTCGAGCGCGGTGACGTGACCGAAAGTCTTGCGCAGATCGCGGACTTCGATGATGTCGGACATCACTTCTCCTTGGTGAATGTGTCCAAGATCGTGGGATCGGTGAGCAGCCCTTGGGTGTAGAACTCCAGGGCCGGTGGGGTGAGTTCTTCGCTGAGTTCGCGAATCGCTTTGCGATAGTCGATCGTCTCGTCGCGGTGCTGGCGCATCTGCATGTACAGCATGGTCGCGCCGACGTTCAGCATCATCAGGTATCGGGCGCGCGCCGCCGGGTCGCGGCTGGGTTTGATCCTGCCCGCCTCGACCGCCTTCTCGAGGTATCCCTCGGCATCTGCGGCCATGTGCTCGAACAGTGATTCCGCCATCGGTCCGCCTGCCTGCAGGCTACGCACCATGTAGGCGACCAGCGGCGCGTACGACTCGATCTCGGCCAGGGCGTCGAGCATGCCCGCCTTCATCGACGACGCGGTGATCGCCTTGACCTTCTCGTCGCGGATCAACTGCAGCACCCGGTCGTCGCAGGCGGCGCGCAGGCCGTCCTTGGACCCGAAGTGATGGTTGACCAGGCCGGGGGAGACGCCGGCGGCGGCGGCGATCTTGCGGACTCCGACCTGGAATCCGTGTTCGCCGAACACCTCGATCGCGGTATCGCGAATGCGCGCCGCGGTGCTCAGATCGTCGGCGGATCCTTGCGGAACGGGCTGTTGGTTAAACACATGTTCAGTATATTAAACAGTTGTTCAACGGTCTAGCAAGACCTGTCGCCGACTTGTCGCGCATCACGGTTTGCCGCCCGTGTACCGGGCTATCGTCGAGACATGACTAGCGGCACGGCAACGACGGCGGACCACCTACGCGCGGCACTCGACGGCCCTTGGGCGGCCGTCCGGGACGAAGCCAGGACCCTGCTGTCCGGCGAGGAGTTCACCGCCGATCCCTACCAGGACTACAAGGCAGCCCGGGCGCGTGTGCTCGAGCAGATGAAGGCGATCTCCACGATGGGGTTCGCCGAGCGCGGCTTCCGCCGGGAGAACGGCGGTACCAGTGAGCCGGGCGCGGCGGTGGTCGGCCTGGAGATGCTCGCGTACGCGGATCTGTCGTTGTGGGTGAAATCGGGCGTGCAGTGGGGTCTTTTCGGCGGCGCCGTGGAGAATCTCGGCACCGAACGGCACCGGGAGTTCATCGAGCGCTTGATCTCGCTGGATCTGCTCGGCTGCTTCGCGATGACCGAGTCCGGGCACGGCAGCGACGTCGCGAACCTGGAGACCACGGCGACCTACGACCCGCAGACCCAAGAGTTCGTGGTGCACTCGCCGACGCCGTCGGCGCGCAAGGACTACATCGGGGGCGCGGCCGAACACGCCAGGATGGCCGCGGTCTTCGCGCAGCTGATCACGCAGGGCGAGAACAAGGGCGTGCATTGCCTGCTGGTGCCCATCCGCGACGAGAACGGCGCCGACCTGCCCGGCGTGACCACTTATGACGACGGCCTCAAGGGCGGCCTGCCCGGCGTGGACAACGGGCGCATCGTCTTCGATCACGTGCGCGTGCCCCGGGAGAACCTGCTCAACCGCTACGCCGACGTCGCCCCCGACGGCACCTACAGCTCCGAAATCGACAACCCCAGCCGCCGGTTCTTCACCACGCTCGGCACCCTGGTGCGCGGCCGGGTGAGCGTCGGCGGCGCCGCGGCGGCGGGCGCGCGCGTCGCCTTGAGCATCGCGGTGCGCTACGCGCTGCTGCGCCGCCAGTTCTCCGACCCGGACACCGGGGTGGAAACCGTGCTGCTGGACTACCGCAGCCACCAGCGCCGTCTGCTGCCGCTGGTCGCGAAGTCGTATGCGCTCGCGTTCGCGCAGAACGACCTGGTGCGGCGGATGCACCTGGTGCAGACCGGCCAGAATCTCGAGCCGGGCGCACAGCGCGCACTGGAGAAGCGCGCGGCAGGCCTCAAGGTCGCGCAGACCAACCACGCCACCCGCGCCATCCAGGAGTGCCGCGAAGCGTGCGGCGGCGCGGGTTATCTCACGGAGAATCGGCTGGTGACCTTGAAGGCCGACACCGACGTGTTCACCACCTTCGAAGGTGACAACGTGGTGCTCACCCAGTTGGTGGCCAAGGAACTGCTCACCGCCTACGCCGACGAGGTGCGCGACCTGGACGCCCTGGGCTGGGTGCGCTTCGCCGCGACCATGGCCGGTGACGTGGTGCGCAAGCGTTCGGGCGTGCGCCAGCTGATCCAGACCCTCCGTGACCGCGGCGACGATTCCATCGATGAGGGCGATCTGTCCCGCCGGGCGGTGCAACTGCAATTGTTCGCCGACCGTGAGGACTACCTGGTCCGCACCGCGGCGCACCGGCTGCGCGCCAGGGCCGAGGAGACCGGCCCGTTCGAGGCGTTCAACAATGCCCAAGACCACATCCTGGCAGCGGGCTCGGCGCACATCGACCGGCTGGTGCTGGAGGCGTTCATCGAGGGGATCTCCGACATCGAGGACCCGGCCGCGCGTGAACTCGCCGACTGGATGTGCGACCTGTTCGTCTACTCCACCATCGAGGAGAACCAGGCCTGGTACATCATGCACCGGTTCATGTCGGTGGACCGGGCGAAGACGGTGCGCCGCGGCGTCAACGAACTGGTCGACCGGCTGCGTCCGCACGCTTCGACCCTGGTCGAGGCCATGGGCGTGCCGGAGCGGATGCTGCGCGCGGCCATGCTCGACGACGCGAGCGTCTTCCAGCGGGACCAGCCGATCTCGGCGTCGTCCTAGCGGCCGGGCGGTCGCACCCGTCGGCGGCCGCTCAGCCCGGTCCGTACGCCGTGAGCGCGGTGACCACGAACCACACGATCCAGACGAAGGCGACGATCATGCCGATGGCCAGGACGGTGCGCATCACCGCGCGCCCGAAGTCGAGGTCGCCGGACTCGCGTGGATACAGCTTCCACGGGCTGTACCAGGGCGCCCGGATGACGAATGCGGACGCCTGCGCTTCCCGCTCGGCCTGCGCGAGTTCCTCCGCGTAGGCCTCGGCCTGCGCCTGGTTGGGCCCACCGTGCCAGAGCGTGATGTCGATCGGGCCGAGAAAGCCCTCGTTGAGCAGTTCCTGCGGCGCGGGCAGGTAGGGCAGGATGCCGAGACCGCGGAACGCGACGGCGACGTCGTTGGCCGTCCAGAGGAACTTCTCCTCCGTGGCGAGCGAGTCGAAGTAGTGCCGCAGCCGGCCCGGGTCGTCGCCGATGATCACGTCGAAACTCGGATCGGCCCACCGCTGTTCGAGTCGCAACTGGGCGCCCGACAGCGGGACGAGCAGCGCGACGCCGTGCACGACCCGCTGCCCGAGGCCGCGGGCAGCCAGCCATTCCTGCAACGCGAAAGTGTGCTCGCGGGATTTGTCCAGCGGCGTGCTGCGGTCGCGGCTCTCCATCGCCACCGGCTCGCCGTTGATCGTCCACTCGCCGTTGAGCGGGACCTCCAGCACGCCATCCTGGCGGGCGACCAGTGCATCGGCCTCGATCACCACGCAGCTGGTCGGGGTCCAGACCACGGCGTCGAATTGGTGCAGCCGATCCTTGTGGAACAAGCTGCAGGTGATCGTCGCGACACCGTGCGGACTCCCCGGGTCCTTCCAGGTGCGCAGCCAATCGATCAGCACCCGCTCGGCATTGGTACCTGCGGCGTTCTGGACTCGCACGAGCATTGGCGGCCACCCTTCACGTCGACACTCGACAGTGGACAGGATACGAGGTGCCGCAACGGATTCGCCGCGCCCGTGCCGACGGACGGCGTGTCGGGCGCGAGGCACTGCGGCCGGGCTACTCCGGTTCCTCGGCGTCGATCCGGCCCGCACGCACGGCCCCGGCCAGTTCGGCGTGGTCGGCTTCGGTGCGGTCGGCGTAACGCACCGCGAACGCGGCGACCGCGTCGTCGAAGCGTTCGTCGCCGTCCAGATATCCCGACAGCAAGCGCGGATCCAGCGACCGGGAATGGGCCCTGGCCAGCAGCGCGCCCGCCAGCCGCCCGTAGTCGTCGAGGTCGTCCGCGGGCAACTCGGCGGGATCGATGCCGCCCTTCATATTGCGGAATTGCCGGACGATGAACGGCATTTCGACGCCGTCGCCGACCGGGTCGAGGGACGTCCACCCGAGCAGGAGATCCGACTCGGACTGAACAAGCCTGGCGCCTCGCACGATTCGCTCACCCTCGTGCCGTACGGCGGCCGTCGGCAGGAACGGGGCGAGCGCCGCTGCCGCGGCCTGCTTCACTTGCAGGACCAGCGCCTCGCCGTCGTTGCCGTGCAGCAGCGCGAGATAGCTGCGCAGCCCGACGCTGCCGGTCCCGACGATCCGGAACGCGATGTCGGACACGGCGAACCGGGCCAGGAGATTGCGCAGCGACTCGGGCAAGGTGTCGGCATAGCGCTCCAGCCCGCCGATCACCGCCTCCGCGACGCGCTCGTCCACCGCGGTCAGAATCGGCGGATCGCTGACGAAGCGGTGCTTGCGGATACCGGTCTGGTGGTCCTCGAGGTGCTCGGTCCACTTGGCCACCACCTTGGCGCTGGTGTTCTTGCGCGCCTTCTTGGCCGCCTTCTTGAAGTCGTCGAGCAGGTCGTCGGCCTCGGCCCTGGCGAGCACCGACTCGTCGGGCAGCGCGGACCAGGACGCCATGAACGGCATCGCGGCCAGATCCGCCACGGCCAGGCGGTAAGAACGGGCGGCGTCGCGCGCGGCGGTGCGGCACTCGTCCTCGTCGGCGCCCGCCTCCCGCCCGGCCAGTACCAGGCTGGCCGCGAGGCGCTCCAGATCCCACTCCCACGGACCGGGCACAGTCTCGTCGAAATCATTGATGTCCATGATGATCTCGCCGCGCGCGGTGCCGTACAGGCCGAAGTTGGCCGCGTGCGCGTCACCGCACAGCTGGGCGGTGAGCCCACTGTCCGGGCCACCTGCCAGATCGGCCGCCATCAACCCCGCCGCGCCCCGATAGAAGGTGAACGGCGAGGCGATCATCCGCCCGATCCGCAGCGGTATGAGGTGCTCCAGCCTGCCCGCATTGCTCATCGCGACGAAATCGAACACGCTCGGACGCCGTACTCCGGTGGCCGCCCGATCCCTTGCGCTGACCGGAACCCGCTCACGCAACGCGCGTCCGCGGGCGCGCACCTCCTCCGCGGGCACGTAGGAGCGCAGATCGATACCACTGTCTGACACAACGGATCACGCTAGCCTCCAGCGACCGTTCATGCCGCGTGGTGTCGGCCTCACTTCACCTGGGTGCGGGGCGACGCGGGCTCGATCGGCAACCGCAGCGCGCCCGGCGCCTCGGCGGGCACCGCCGGTCGCGTCGGCGGCACCGGAGCGATCCGCCGGTAGGCCGACCCCAGTTCCGGCCGCGGGTCGGGTTCGTCGCGGTTGGGCCAGAACGCCATCGCGCGCTCGGCTTGCGCGGTGATCGTCAGCGACGGGTTCACGCCGAGATTGGCGGTCACCGCCGAGCCGTCCGCCACGTGCAGGCCGGGATGACCGTAGACCCGCTGGTAGGGGTCGACCACGCCGCTGCGCGGGCTCTCGCCGATCACGCATCCGCCGATGTAGTGGGCCGTGGCCGGGATGTCGAACACGTCCATGATCAGCCCGTGGGTGTCGCCGTCGACCTTGGCGCCGAACCGTCTGCCGATGTCGTGGGCCAGGGGGATCCAGGTCGGGTTCGGCTCGCCGGTGCCCTGCCTGGTGCGCAGCCGCCCGCGCCGGCGGAACGAGGTCAGCGAGTTGTCCAGCGACTGCATGATCAGCAGGATCACCGACTTCTCCGAGGCGTGCCGTGCGTTCAGGCTGCGCAGGAACACCAGCGGGTGCAGCAGGATCGCCAGCAGGAAGCGCAGGAAGCGGAACGCGCCGCCGTCCACGATCGGCACCGACATCGGGAACAGCGCGTTCTGACCCTTGCCGTAGTGACACACCTCGACGTGGGTGTCGGGCTCCGGGTGGATCGATGAGGTGATCGCGATGCCCTCGGCGAAGTCGCGGCGGGCGCGGCTGACCACGTTGAGGATGGCCTCGGAGTTGCTCCGGGTCAGTTCGCCGAGCCGGGGCGACAGGTGCGGCAGCACGCCGTCGTCCCGCATCTCGAGCAGCAGCTTCTGGGTGCCGAGCGCGGCGCCGGCGAACACCACCTGCTCGGCGGTGAAGGTTCTGCGCTGCTTGCGGATCCAGCGGCCGGACCGCTCGGTGTCGACGGCGTATCCGCCGCCGGGCAGCGGCCGCACGGCGGTGGCCGTGGTCAGCGGGTGAACCTGCGCACCGGCCTGTTCGGCCAGGTAGAGATAGTTCGTGGTGGTGGTGTTCTTGGCGTTGTGCGGGCACCCGGTGAAGCAGCGCGCGCAGTGCACGCAGCCGTTGCGGCGGGGACCCGCGCCGCCGAAGTAGGGATCGTCGACCTCCGTGCCCGGATCGCTCTCGTTGAAGAACACGCCGACATCGGTCGGATGGTAGGTGTCGGCCACACCGAGGTCCTCGGCGATCTCCCGGATCACCTCGTCGGCCGGGGTCGTGCGCGGGTTGGGCGCGACGCCGAGCATGCGCTTGGCCTGGTCGTAGTACGGCGCCAGTTCCGCGCGCCAGTCGGTGATGTGCGCCCACTGCCGGTCGGTGTAGAAGTTCGGCAGGGGCTCGTACAGCGTGTTCCCGTAGATCAGCGAGCCGCCGCCGACCCCGGCGCCGGAGAACACGGCGCACTTGCCGAGCAGACTGATCCGCTGCGGACCGGTGAGGCCCAGGCGCGGCGCCCAGATCGATTTGCGCACATTCCAGTTCGTGCGCGGGATGTCCTCGGCGTTCCATCGGCGGCCTGCCTCGAGCACCCCGACGCGGTAACCCTTCTCGGTGAGCCGCAGGGCGCTGACGCTGCCGCCGAAGCCGGAGCCGATCACCACCACGTCGTAGTCGAATGCGGACATGACTTCCTCTCGCTCACCGGCCACATAGTGAGAAATATTCCAAATCATTCTGTCACCGTCGCGCTGTGGCGGAAACCATCCTCGCACGGGCATGCCGCGTCGATATCCGGAAAATTCGGCCCGCGAAGATGGCGAGGAACGGGGTCGGTGGGGTATGCACGGGGCGTGACAACCGAATCGGGCACAGCCCAACCGGAGGAACGCGCCGCCGACGGCGGAGTGCGGGGAGTCTTCGCCGACCGCATCCTGACCGTGCCGAACGTGCTGAGCGTGCTGCGCCTGTTGGGCGTCCCGCTGTTCCTGTGGTTGCTGCTGATCGAGCGGGCCGATGGCTGGGCGTTCGCCCTGCTGGTCGTCAGCGGCGTCACCGACTTCCTGGACGGCAAACTCGCCCGGCTGCTGGGGCAGTCCTCACGGCTGGGAGCACTGCTGGATCCGTTCGTCGACCGGCTCTATCTGGTCGCCACGCTGGCGGCTTTCGTGATCCGCGGCCTGATCCCGTGGTGGGTCGCGGCGATCCTGGTCGGCCGCGACCTCGTGCTGACCGCGACGTTGTCGGTGTACAAGCGCCGCGACCTGCCCCCGCCGGAGGTGATCTACCTGGGCAAGGCGGCCACCTTCGCGCTGATGTCCGCGCTGCCCTGGCTGCTGGCGGGGCAGATGGACTGGGCTGCCGCCGGTTTCGGGCGCGCCTTCGGCGGGGCACTACTGATCTGGGGCACCGCGGTCTACGTCTGGACCGGCGTGCTGTACACCGGCAAAGCCATCGCGGTCGCAAGAGCGATACCGGCTGTGGGGCATCGGACGGCGTAGCCGATAGAGTTTGCGTGCAACGTTCAAACGAAAGGACGGCCTGTGACCCAGACCCCCGAGGATCTGCGCTACACCGAGGAGCACGAGTGGGTACGCCGGATCGCGCCGACCCGGGTGCGGGTGGGCATCACCGACTACGCCCAGTCTCAACTCGGTGACGTTGTGTTCGTGCAGCTGCCCGAGGCGGACGCGGAGGTGGTCGCCGCGGACAGCATCGCGGAGGTGGAGTCGACCAAGAGCGTGTCCGACATCTACGCGCCGCTGAGCGCGAAAGTCGTTGCGGTGAACGACTTGCTGAACTCGGAGCCGGAGACGTTGAACGCCGATCCCTACGGTGACGGATGGCTGTTCGAGTTGGAGGTGGGCGATGCGGCGAGTCTCGACGCGACGCTCGGTGAACTGCTGGATGCCGCAGGTTATCAAGGAGTTATCGGGGGCTGAAGCAGCCTTCCCAGTTCTACCTGCACGGGTGCGGCCCGGCAGGGTACGGTCAATGCCAACAGATGCACCCGGCGGCTGTGCCGGGAATCTAGTGACTCGACGGCAGGTCGTGGTACCAGAGGTATCACCTGCTTGCAGGGATAATCAGGTTCGAGGAGGAGAGAAACGGTGAGCGAGAACAAAGACCCGGGTTACGGGGAGACCGCGGCCGAGACGACGTCGGTCTTCCGCGCGGATTTCCTGAACGAGGTCGACGCGTCGCGCTCCGGAGAGCCGACCGGCGAACAGCCGGTCCAAGGGGTCGAGGGTCTGCCCGTGGGCGCGGCCCTTCTGGTCGTCAAGCGCGGCCCGAACGCGGGCTCGCGGTTCCTGCTGGATCAGCCGACCACGTCGGCGGGGCGCCACCCCGACAGTGACATCTTTCTCGACGACGTCACCGTCAGCCGTCGGCACGCCGAGTTCCGTCAGGACGACGATTCCTTCCAGGTCGTCGACGTGGGCAGCCTGAACGGCACGTATGTGAACCGGGAGCCGGTGGACTCCTCCGAACTGCAGAACGGTGACGAGGTCCAGATCGGCAAGTTCCGGCTGGTGTTCCTCACCGGACCGCGCGCCCAGGTGACCGACTCGTCGGCGGGCGCGGGGAGTCTATGACGGCGTCGGTGCCGGGTCGCGCACTCATGAAAGGCTCGGAGTCATGAAGGACCTGGCGCTGTGACCGGTGCGGCGCAGTGGGCACGCGGAGGGATGTCGATCGGCTCCGTGCTCGACCTGCTGCGCCCCGACTTTCCCGACGTCACCATCTCCAAGATCCGCTTCCTGGAAGCGGAGGGCCTGATCCGGCCGGAGCGGACGCCTTCGGGCTACCGCAGGTTCTCCGTGGCGGATGTGGAACGGCTCCGGTTCGTATTGACCGCGCAGCGCGATCAATACCTCCCGCTGAAGGTGATCAAGGAGCAGCTCGAGGCAATCGATAGCGGTGCGGCGACGCTCGGTGTGCGGGAAGCCCGCGCCCGAGCGCACTCCGTCCGCCCTGGTGCGCCGGAGTCCGGGCGCGGCACGCCCGATGCGGAACCGGCCGTGGGTGCTTCCGAACGTGGCGTGCGCCCGGTGGCCGCGCCTCGTAGGCTCGGCGTCGTGCCGAGCGAGATCTCCCCGGATGATCTGCGGTTCGATCACGAAATCCGGGTCACCCGGGCCGATCTGCTCGACCAGGCCGGGATCGAGGAGAAGTTCCTGGGCGACCTCATCCGGGCCAATCTGATCACACCCGGCCCGGCGGGGTACTTCGACGCGGACGCGGTCACGCTGGCCAAGACCGCGCGGGCGATGGCCGAATTCGGTTTGGAGGCACGGCATCTGCGTGCGTTCAAGCTTGCCGCCGACCGGGAGGCCGCGCTCGTGGCGCAGATCGTCGCCCCGATCGCGAAGAGCCGGGACGCGGGTGCGCGCGCCCGCGCGGAAGAGACGGTGCGTGAACTGGCCGCGCTGTCGCTGACCCTGCACACCTGTCTGGTCAAGTCCTCGGTCCGGGGCTCGCTCGGGGGCTGACCCCCCGAGGGGCCACGGTCCGTAGGTTCCGGCGAACGGACACCCTGATTTCTGCTGTGCAGACGGATCGCTGGACCGGTGCGGGTTCGCCTAGACTCGTGGTACGGCGAGCTCTGCGGCGGTCATGCCGGGCCGGCGGCGAGTATGGGAGGCAGTGCGATGAGCGAAATGCGCGTGATCGGCATCCGTGTCGAGCAGCCACAGAACCAGCCCGTGCTGTTGCTCCGCGAAGTGGCGGGCGACCGGTATCTGCCGATCTGGATCGGGCAAGCCGAGGCGACGGCGATCGTCCTCGAGCAGGAGGGGGTGACCCCGATCCGCCCGCTGACTCACGACCTGATCAAGATCCTGATCACCGAGCTGGGGCACACATTGAAGGAAGTGCGGATCGTCGATCTGCAGGAGGGCACCTTCTACGCGGATCTCGTCTTCGAGAACGATCTGCGGATTTCGGCGCGGCCATCGGATTCGATTGCGATCGCCTTGCGGGTGGGTTGCCCGATCCATGCCGAGGAGTCGGTTCTCGAGGAAGCCGGTCTCGTCATGCCGGACGAGCGCGAGGACGAGGTGGAGAAGTTCAAGGAATTCCTGGAGTCGGTGTCTCCCGACGACTTCAAGGCGACCGATAGCTGAAGTAGAGGTCGAGACTTTCCCCGCGCGTCGCGTTTGGCTCGATGACGCCGCGGGCTGGACAATCGTGGGGAGTAATCTCGACAGTTGGGCCACGACCGTTTCGGCCGAATCCGCACCGATTCGGTCGGTGACGGCGCCGGGTCATCGATGAGGCTGGGAATGCGTCGGCGAAGCAAGGGAGTGGTCAGTGGCAGAGCAATCGCAGGATGTGGTACAGCCAGGACTGTTCCCCGACGACTCGGTACCTGACGACATGGTCGGCTATCGCGTTCCCAGTGCGTGTCAGGTAGCCGGAATCACCTACCGGCAGCTCGACTACTGGGCGCGCACCGGTTTGGTGGTGCCTTCCATCCGGAGCGCCGCGGGTTCGGGCAGCCAGCGGCTGTACTCGTTCAAGGACATCCTGGTCCTGAAGATCGTCAAGCGGCTGCTCGACGCGGGCATCTCGCTGCAGAACATCCGGATCGCCGTCGATCATCTGCGCAGCCGCGGCGTGCAGGACCTGGCGGGAATCACCCTCTTCTCCGACGGCACCTCGGTGTACGAGTGCACGTCGGCCGAGGAGGTCGTCGATTTACTGCAGGGCGGGCAGGGTGTGTTCGGGATCGCCGTGAGCGGCGCCATGCGCGAGCTGACCGGCGCCATCGCGAACTTCCCCGCGGAGCGCGCGTCGGCGATCACCGAGCGTCCGGAGGACGAGCTGTCGTTCCGTCGTAAGGCGCGGATGAACCGCAAGACGGGCTAGGATTCGCACAACGCTTTCACGGCCGGGCAAGGCGTGCAGCCTCCCCGGCCGTGGTGCGTGACAGCGCCGTCGGTGGCGGGCAAGGGCCGGGGCGGCAGCGAGAGGGGGCGCGGTGCAGGCACGCGATATCACCGGGCTCGTCGGGCCGATCGAGCGGATCGACGCGTTTCCGACCGTCGACGAACTGAATGCCTTCGCCGACGCTCTCGCGGCCGGTCATCCGGACCGGATCTCGATCACCGAGCTAGGACGTTCGCGCGGCGGTGACCCGATTCGGGAGGTGACGGTCGGATCCGGCGACCGGCATATCTTGGTCTTCGGCAATCCGCATCCGAACGAGCCCATCGGCATGGCCACGATTCGCCATCTGCTCGGCCGGATGGCCGCGGACGAGACGGTGACCGTGGGCGCCACGTGGCATTTCCTGCTGTGCGTAGATCCGGACGGAACGCGGTTGAACGAGGGGTGGTTCGCCGGACCGCACACCAGAACCGGCGTCGCCCGCGGCTTCTACCGGCCGCCCGCGGCCGAACAACCGGAATGGTGTTTCCCCACCGAATGGCGCGGCCGGCGCGTCGGGGTGCCGCTGCCGGAGACGAAGGCGATGATGGCGCTGATCGACCGCACGCGGCCCGCGCTGATCGCCTCCCTGCACAACGCGGAGTTCGGCGGCGGCTTCTTCTACACCTCTGGCGGTGATCCCGGGTACTGGTCGGCGTTGACCGCAGGCCTCTCCGCCGCCGGCGTGCCGATCTACCAGGGCGAACCCGACGCGCCGGGCGCCCGCACGCTCGCTCCGGGAGTCTTCGAGCTGCCGCTGTTCGAGGCGATGGCGGATCTGCTCGCGGCCCAGGGCCTCGACTCGGTCACCGCGCTGGGCGGGGGCGGCTGCCGGGACTACGCCGCGCGCTACGGCACGGCGATCCTGGTCTGCGAATTGCCGCTCTGGGTGGACCCGCGGATCGGCGACGGTTCGGCGGGCGACCGAGTGCTGGGCGACCTGCTCGACGCTACCGCCGCCGACTACCGGGCCATGGCCGAGGTCGCCTCCGAGGTGCTCGCTCGCGTCGACGGCACATTGAGCGGTCGCAGTCCGTTCGAGCGGTCGGTGCGTGCGCTGGTCGCCGGGCTGCCGGGTCTCGCCGTGAGCAGACAGTCGGTGCCGCAACGAAATCGGATCGCGACCCGGGGCGAGATCTTCGTCGAGCAGTACGACTGGACCGCGATGCTGCGCCTGCGGCTGGGCGGCATGCTACTGCGCCTGCTGGAGGACGAATACGCGCTCGGCGGCGGTACGGCGCTGGCCGCCGAGCGCGACCGGTTCGCCGCGGTATTCGATCAATGGTGCACCGACGTGGAGCAGAACGCACCCGGTGTCGCGGTGCCGTTGGCCCGTCTGGTGGGCGTCCAAGCGAAGTCGATCGTGCTGGCGGCTGCGCGGCTGCGCGCCGGACTCGCCATCTGACGGGTGATGCCCGCTCGGTCCCCCGAGTGACCAGAACGACACGGTGCGCGCGGGGTCCGGTGGCGCGCTCCGGCGTGTCGTCGGCTTAGACTGACGGTGCGTCGCCGCCGTGCGGGAGAGCCTCGGTCCGGAAACGAGTCCGAGCGCCGAAGGAGCAGCACCTCCCCGTCAATCTCTCAGGCAAAAAGGACCGTGCGGGCTTCGACGCCTCTGGAAAGCGGCGGCTTCGAGCCGCCCGCCCATGGGGAAAGGGTCTCGGCCACCGGTCGCGGGACCCGAATCTCTCAGGCGCCACGACAGAGGGGGAGGGCCGGTACCCGTCGACCGCCTGGTCGACCCCGCCCGACCTTGGGAGCTGTTGTGACTCGCTCGTTCGCCGACCGCCATATCGGACCCGACCGGGAGGAACTGGCCCGGATCCTGGACGTCGTCGGCGTGTCGTCGCTGGACGAGCTGGCTGCCGTCGCGCTGCCCGCGAGCATCCTGGACGGCGACGGCCTGGCCGGGCTGCCCGCGGCGGGCTCCGAGCACGAGGTGCTCGCCGAACTCGCCGAACTCGCCGGGACCAACACCGTGGCCACCTCGATGATCGGGCTGGGTTACTACGACACGCTGACCCCGCCGGTGCTGGTGCGCAACCTGCTGGAGAATCCGGCCTGGTACACCGCCTACACGCCCTATCAACCCGAGATCAGCCAGGGCAGGCTCGAGGCGCTGCTCAACTTCCAGACCATGGTGTCGGAGCTGACCGGCATGGACGTCGCCAACGCGTCGATGCTGGACGAGGCCACCGCGGCCGCCGAGGCCATGACACTGCTGCGCCGGGCGGGCCGATCGAAGTCCGCACGCCTGATCATCGACCGCGACCTGTTCCCGCAGACCAGAACGGTGCTCTACACTCGGGCCGAGCCGCTGGGCCTGGAGATCGTGGAGGCGGACCTGTCCGCCGGAGAGCTGCCCGACGGAGAGTTCTTCGGTGTGCTGGCGCAGACTCCCGGGGCTTCCGGTCGCGTCGTGGACCTGACCGAGTTGATCGCCGCGGCACACGATCGGGGCGCGTTGGTCGCGGTCGGGGCCGATCTGCTGGCGATGACGCTGATCACGCCGCCCGGTGAGCAGGGCGCCGACGTATGCTTCGGCACCACTCAGCGCTTCGGTGTCCCGCTCGGTTTCGGCGGCCCGCACGCCGGATACCTCGCGGTGCGGCAAGCGCAGGCCCGCCAGCTGCCCGGCCGCCTGGTCGGCGTCTCGGTGGACGCGGACGGCGCCGTCGCCTACCGGCTCGCCTTACAGACCCGCGAGCAGCACATCCGCCGGGAGAAGGCGACCTCCAACATCTGCACAGCACAGGTGCTGCTGGCCGTCGTGGCCGCGATGTACGCCTCCTACCACGGTGCCCAAGGGCTGCGGGCGATCGCCCGCCGGGTGCACGCGCACGCCGCGGCGATCGCGGCCGGGCTGGACGGCGCGGTGGTGCACGACAGCTTCTTCGACACGGTGCTCGCGCACGTGCCCGGCGGCGCGGAAGCCGTTGTGGCGAAAGCGAAGTCGCGCGGCATCAATCTGCGCCTGGTGGACGCCGACCACGTCGGCATCGCCTGCGACGAGGCGACCACCGACGCGCATGTCGCGGCCGTGCTCGAATCCTTCGGCACCGCGGTGTCGTCCGAGCCGGGGGCGCCCGCGCCGGTCGCGGCGATCGAGAGCCGGACCTCGGAGTTCCTGGCGCACGCCGCGTTCACGAAGTACCGGACCGAGACGGCGATGCTGCGGTATCTGCGCGCACTGTCCGACAAGGACATCGCGTTGGACCGCAGCATGATTCCGCTCGGCTCCTGCACCATGAAGCTCAACGCCACCGCGGAGATGGAGGCCATCACCTGGCCCGGTTTCGCGCGCGTGCATCCCTACGCGCCGGTCGAGGACGCGCCCGGCCTGCTGCGGGTGGTGGCGGACCTGGAACGGTGGCTGTCGGACATCACCGGCTACGACTCGGTGAGCTTGCAGCCGAACGCGGGCAGCCAGGGCGAGTACGCGGGGCTGCTGGCGATCCGGCGCTACCACCTCGATCGCGGCGACACCCACCGCGACACCTGTCTCATCCCGTCCAGCGCGCACGGCACCAACGCGGCGTCGGCGGCCATGGCCGGGCTGCGCGTGGAGGTGGTGAAGTGTCGCGCCAACGGCGACGTCGACCTCGACGACCTGCGCGCCAAGATCGCCGATCACGCCGATCGCCTGGCCTGCATCATGATCACCTACCCGTCCACGCACGGCGTCTACGAGCACGAGGTCGCCGAATTGTGCGCGCTGGTGCACGACGCGGGCGGTCAGGTCTACGTGGACGGCGCGAACCTGAACGCCCTGGTCGGCCTCGCCCGGCCGGGCCGGTTCGGCGGCGACGTGAGCCACCTGAATCTGCACAAGACGTTCTGCATCCCGCACGGCGGCGGCGGTCCCGGCGTCGGTCCGGTCGCGGTGCGCGCGCACCTGGCGCGGTATCTGCCCGGCGACCCGCTGGAAGCGGGGTCGCACGCGGTGTCGGCCGCGAAGTACGGCTCCGCCTCCATGCTGCCGATCACCTGGGCCTACATCCGCATGATGGGCGCCGATGGGCTGCGCCGCGCCACGCTGTCGGCGATCGCTTCGGCCAACTACATCGCGCGGCGGCTGGACGAGTACTTCCCGGTGCTCTACACCGGCGAGCGCGGCATGGTGGCGCACGAGTGCATCCTGGACCTGCGCGAGATCACCAAGCGAACCGGCGTCACCGTCGACGATGTGGCAAAACGCTTGGCGGACTATGGGTTCCACGCGCCGACCATGAGCTTTCCGGTGGCCGGTACGTTGATGGTGGAGCCCACCGAGAGCGAGAACCTCGCCGAGCTGGACGATTTCATCGAGGCGATGATCGCGATCCGCGCGGAGATCGCCCAGGTCGCCGCGGGCGTGTGGCCGGTGACCGACAACCCGCTGCGTGGGGCGCCGCACACCGCGGCGTCGCTGGTGGGGGAGTGGGAACACCCCTACAGCCGGGAAGTCGCCGTGTATCCCCGAGGTCTCGGGCATGCCAGGGCGAAGGTGTGGCCGCCGGTGCGCCGGATCGACGGCGCCTATGGCGACCGGAACCTGGTTTGCGCCTGTCCACCGCTGGAGGCGTACGCGGACTGACCGCCGGTCCGGTCGCGTATCGACCTCACCGCGTGGCGGCCACTTTTGCATAGGTGTTCGCCAGGTCCGGCCAACCACCCGGACTACCCACGGCGTCGTGCATGGACTCCCAGCCCGGTCCGTGCTTATCGAAACCGGAGTGCACCAGCGTGACGGCGGTGCGGTCGGGAGCGACCGCCGAGAAGGTGACATCGACGCGGCTGGCCCGCTCCGGATCGGTTTCGTGCTTCCAGTCCAGGCCGATCGCCCAGGAGAACGCGAAGTGGGTCGGCGGCTGCCACACCAGCACGGTGCCCCATGGACATTCGGTGCCGTCGTCCTCGCGACCGAGGCAACGGCCGCCCACGCGCGGCTCGATCACCTCCTCGGCGAGCCGGCCCGCGCCGATATGGTGCTCGCGCGGCCACCAGCTGTCGATGCCGGTGGTGAACACGTCGTAGGCGGTCTCGATGGGTGCGTCGACGACGAGTTCGACGCGTACGTCCTTGTCGCTGGCCTGCTGTGTCATGACTGCTCCTGGTCGGTAGCTGGTTCTTCGGCGGCCCTCCGGCCTGCTTCGTCCTGGAAAGCCGACATCGCGGTGGTCCAGAACCGCGTGAAGTACACGCGCAGCGCGTCGATACCGGTGGGATTCAAGCGGTACACCCGGCGGGTGCCGACCGCCTCGTGGGTCACCAATCCGGCCTGTTCCAGCACCCTGAGGTGCTGCGATACCGCGGGCCTGCTCACCGGCAGATCCGCGGCCAGCTGCCCTACCGCGCACGGCCCCTTGCCGAGGCGCTCGAAGATCGCCCGCCTCGTCGGGTCACCCAGCGCGGACAGCGCCGCATCTCGGTAAGTCCCCACGAACCGTAAGTTTAGACTTACCAATAGCGGCTGTCTATAGCGCGAGGCGGCGGTTCTGTCTTCGCGCGGGCGGCGCGCTACGGCGTGGTGAGCGCCTGGACGACCGCGGAGCCGAAACCGATGTCGTCGGAGGTGGCCAGGCGGGTGTAGTTCCCGCCGGTCTGCCGCGCCAGGGCCTGGAGGGTCTGGGTGCCGCTGCCGCCGACCACGATGACGTCGACGCGCACCGGCCGGGTGCGGTCGGTCGCCGCGGCGATGTCCGCGGCCAGTTGGGTGCCGGTGACCGTGGAATCGTCGTCGGGTCCGTCGGTGATCAGCAGCACCGAATTGGTGCGGCCCGGCGTGTACCCGGCGACGGCGCTCTTGTACGCCGCGATCAGCGACGGGTAAGCCTGATCCGACCGGCTCTCGCTCGGGCGCACCGCGGTCAGCGCGGTGCCGATCTTCGTGCGCTGGTCGGTGGTCAGCGGGGCGGTGGCGGCGGCCACCCGGTACGGAGTAGTGCCGTCGAGGTTCTTGCCGAAGGTCCACACGCCGAGTCCGAACTCCGGCGGCATGACCGTCATCGTGGAATTCAGCGCGGCCAGAACGTTCGCCAGACGCGTCGTGGCGCCCTCCGCCGTCCCCATCGACGCCGACACGTCGACCAGGACGGTGGAGCGCACGCCGAGTACCGGATTCGCCAGCGTGGCGCGGACCTTGTCGAGCGCGCCACGGGGCGGGACGGCGGCCGCGGTCTGCGGCGCGGCGGCGAATCCCGCCGTGACGAAGGCCTGCGCCTGCTCGGGCTTGCGTAGATAGTCGGTGAACCGTCCGGCGATGAGATTCTGCGTCTTGTCCACCCACGCGCCGGACATCAACGCGGCCGGGTAATCGGCCACGAGTGCGGACCCGGCGGGGCGGAACGCCACGACGCCGGGCAGACCCTTCAGTTGCTGCTCGGTAGCGGCTATCGCGTGCATGGGCGCGTCCTGCGCCGTGAGCTCGGTCAGCGCGGCCGTGGTGTCGGACGCCTCGGGAGCGTCGGCGGCGAGCCCGGAGATCGCGGCGACCACCTGACCGGACTGCGCCGCCTGCTCGCTGAGCGGTTCCGCGCCCGAGACCGCGGAGCCGACCGCCGTGGCCGCGGCGAGCGTGGCGTCACCCGCGGGCAGGGCCATCCGTAGCCCGCCCCATCCGTTCAGGCCTACATCGGCGAGCGAGCCCTGCTGCAGCCGCGGCAGGTCGGCCCAGGACACGTCGGCCTGCTCCAGCGCACGACGCAGGTCCTCGGGCATCGCGAGCACGATCGGGCTGGTGGCGATGGGTACCGGCGTGCCCTCGATCAGGCCGGGCACCCGCATGGACTCGATGGAACGGGTCGAATCGGCGATCCACAGCGCCGGCTGCGGGCCGAGCGCCTTGTCCCATGGTTTGCCGCTGGTGAACGCGGCGACGACGGCCGCGGACGGCTGTGCGGTCACCTCGACCCGCGCGCAGTGGTCGCGTACTTTCGGCCGGGTGGCGTTGTAGCTGTCCGCGGCGGCCCGCACCTGCGCGGCGATGCCGGGATCGGCCGTCACGGAGAGTGTCGCGGGCCCCTCGACGCATTCGGCCGCCGCCGCACTGTCCTGGTTCGCCGCGCGATCGCGCAGCTGGAACCAGACGACGACGATCGCGGCCAGTAACGCAACGACGACCACTGCGATAACCGGACCTTTGCTGACGCCCCGGGATCTGGTTGCGCTGCGATGAGTGCCCACGCGGTCAGTGTATGGTCAGCGGCGCCGAACGAAGTCGGCGAGGCTCCCCGATACCGGCGCGGGTGCGCGCGGTCGTGTTGGCCCGCCGCCGTGCCGCACGGCACGACGGCGGGACCGCTCAGTGGCGGATCACCCGTCCGCGGTCGAACTCGTGCCCGCCCCAGACGCCGGATTGCCCGGTGCGCGCGGCGAAGTCACCGCAGGCATCCCGGATCGGGCAGCGCGCGCAGACTTCCCGGGCGTAGTCGAAGTCCTGTGACGGGTACGGGAACCAGGCTTCGTGGTTCGGGTCGCCGCGGCAGGCCGCCCGGTGCCACCCTCGGGAATCCGAGAGCGGGAGCAGGTCGGCCAGGGTCGGCTCCGCGACGGCGGTGGTCTCGGCGCTCGTCATCGCGATCTTCTCCTTTCTCGGCTCGTGGTCAGGTCGCGGCGAGTTGCTTCCAGATCCGGCGCTGCTGCCGGATCCGATGGGTAGGGGCCTTCGGCTCCCAGAGCAGGCGCATGCCCGCCTCCTCCGGGGTGCGGTCCGCCTTGGCCGTGTTGCACGGCGCACAGCAGGCCACGAGGTTGCCCCAGGTGTTCGGGCCGCCCCTCGACCGCGGCCGGATGTGGTCCACGGTGCGCGCCCACCCGGCGCAGTAGCCGCACCGGTTCCGGTCGCGACGCAGCACGCCCGCCAGGGTTGCCCTGCTCTCGTCGTGCACCAGCACGGCGTGCTCGAGGTAGACGTAGCGCAGCAATCGAATGGTCTGTGGCAGAGCGATTTCCACGTGCCGTGACCGGATCGGGAAGTGCGGCCTGCGGTCGGCCACGGTCTCCGCGGCGCCGGCGACCAGCAGCACGACGGCCCGGTCGGCTTTGATCTCGTCGAGCGCCTCGTAGGAGGCGTTCAGGACGAGTACCCCGCTGTGTATCCAGTTGTCTGCGGTTGTCGCCTGATCGGCGGCACGGCGGAACGTCATGGGAATCACCATGTTTCGTGCGAATTCGAGCGAAGGAGGAGAGCGATGCGGCGATCAGCCGAGGATCTGGAGGCGGCTGTCGACCGGTTCGCCGCGCCGTGCGCGCAACGGCCTGCCGATCGCGTCGCCCGCGGCCGACGATCGCGCCGCGAGGGTATTCATTCGCTTCGTCGTCTCCGGAATCACTGCCGCCCCTCCTCTCCACTGCTCGGCGGCCACCTCGAGGTGGTGGCCGGTGTCGAAACACATGGTGGCACAGCGCACCCGCCGTTGTCGGGTCATTTTTCGGCGGTGCTACGGAGGGTGATCCCGGCGGTCAGGCCGGTCGCAGTTCGGCGGCGCCGAAGGAGACGTTGAACCGGTCGCACCAGATCGCGACGCTGGTCAACCGGGCCAGGTCGGCGTCGGCGGGGATGGGGTAGTTCTGGTTGCCCTGGTTGCCTTTGAGCCTGCCCAGGTCGGTGTGACTGCCGTCGTCGAAGACGAACCACCCGTCGCGGCCTTCGCGCACCGGCGCGTCGGTGAGCCAGACGTGCAGGTCGGGGCCGTCGGAGGTGTCGAGGTCTTCCAGTCTCAGCACTCTGCTGCCGTCGGCCAGTCGCAGGACCGCGACGGTGCCCGCGGTGGCGTGCTCGTGCGAGATGAACCTGCCCCGGGCGATGGTGCGCGGCTGGGCTTCGGTCCCGCCCGGACCGGGCGCCGGGGATGCCGACGGCGCGGCCTCCTGCACGGTGGTGTCGGTGAACAGCCGCCATGGCTGGAAAACGGCCAGTCCCGCGCCCAGACCCACGATCAGCAACGCCACGACGGCCCAGGTGATCGGCGATCGAGCGATGCCCCGTGCGGACGCCATGGATTCTCCTCGGAGTGTTCAGGGAAACTCGCCCCCATCCGATTATGGGGGCGAGCGGGGGGTGGCGTCGACGGAGAACGTCATCCGATCGGGGAGTGTCCGAGCAGGACGTGGCCCGTGAAGTGGGTCTGCTTGGCCCGCGGCAGCGGGTGGAACAGGCAGCCGTGCACGTCGCGGTAGCGCATCTCCAGCTCGCAGTCGCGCGAATAGCCGAGTCCGCCAACGGTTTCGATGGCCAGGCGCACGGTGTGCACGAGTGCGTCCGCCGCGGCGGTCTTACGGCTGAGCGTCCGGCTCGCGTACTGATCGGTGTTGGCGAAGTGCAGGTTCTCCGATCCGGTGAACATGGCGTCGACGAGGTCGCCCGCGGTGGTGTGCGCGGTGGCCATCTCGCCGGCCAATTGGACGGTCGGCGCGTCGGCCCGCCCGGCGGCGAGCGTGGTCGCGATATCGACCGCGCCGTCGGCGATACCGAGGTAGGCCGCCATGACCAGCGGCATCGCCGCGCCGATCACGACGTTCAGCAACGGCGGCCACACCGATGCCGGGCGGGTCAGCGATACCGCCGCGTCGGGCACGAACACATCGTCGAGCACCACGGTGTGCGAACCGCTCGCCCGTAAACCCAAAGTGTCCCAGGTCTTCTCGATCCGTACGCCGTCGGCGGTGAACGGGATGGCGCAGTGCAGCACCTGCGGGCCGTCGGGTGCGTCATCCCAGCGCACGCTGGTCACCAGGACGGTGCCCGCCTCGCATCCGCTGGCAGGCGCTTTGCGCGCGTGCACCCGGTAGCCGCCGTCGACCCGCTCGGCGCGGCCGTTGGAGCCGACCCAGTCCGATGCTCCGGTGCTGACCAGGATCGCACCCGCGACCACCTTGGCGAACAGTGGTGCGGCATCGATGCCGTGGTTGTGCCGCCACACCTTGGCGGCGACCAGGTGGGTGTGCATCGCGAAGGCGACCGCGGTGGAGGGGTCGTGGCGGCCCAGCTCGCGCAGGATCGCGCCCATCTCGCGGTGGGTGACCCCGCCGCCGCCGAACTCGGCGGGGACGAGCGCCGCGGACAGTCCGCTCTCGCGCAGGAGATCGAACGCGGCGAGAGAGATCTCGCCGGAGTGGTCGCGGGCGGCGACCTCGGGATGAAGAGCCTCGCCGACGCGGCGTGCGCTGGCGATCCAGTCGGTTGTGGTGTCGGTGGGGGCAGGAGCTGTAGTGGTCATGTTTCGAAGTTAGGAACGGCCGCGATAACCGGATAGTGCAGAAAGTGGACCGCCCCGGTCCAGAACCGAGACCGCGTTCGCGAGGTGCCATGACGATTTCGACGCCGAGTTACGGCCAGTACTGCCCGATCTCCCGGGCACTCGACGTGGTGGGCGAGCGCTGGTCACTGCTGATCCTGCGCGACCTGCTGCTGGGCACCACCCGGTTCAACGACCTCGCGCGCGGACTGCCCGGCCTGTCGCGCAGCCTGCTGGCCAAACGCCTGCGGCAGTTCGAGCGAGCCGGGCTCGTGGAGAAACTGGTCGGCGAGTACCTGCTCACCGACGCCGGGCGGGAACTGGAGCCCATCCTGTTCGGCCTCGGCGAATGGGGTGCGCGCTGGACCTTCGGCACGCCGCGCGAGGACGAGCGTGACCCCGCTCTGCTGGTGTGGTGGATGCACACCAGGGTCGACACCTCGTCGTTCCCGGGCCGTCGCCACGTGCTGCACGTGCGTTTCACCGACGACCTGCGCCGATTCTGGATCGTGATCGAGGCGGGGGTGCCCTCGGTGTGCGAATCCGATCCCGGCTATCCCGTTGACGTCGCGATCAGCTCCGATGTCGCCTCGCTGTACCAGGTGTGGCTGGGGCGGCTGCCGCTGGCGCACGCGCTGCGGACGGGCCGGGTGGCGTTCACCGGCACGCCCGCGCTCACCTGCCGGATGCCCTCGGTGCTGCGGCTCAGCCCCGTCGCCGGGTACGCGGACACGTCGCACCCGGACGCCGCCACTCAGCGCGCATCCTGAACTCCGGCGGCCTGCTCAGAGATTCCCGCCGATGCGCTCGAGGCGCTGGGCCACCAGTTCGCGGGCCTTCTCGCGCAGCGCGGCCGGTACCCGCTCGGATACACCGGGTCGCCCGGGGCGTAGTTCTTCTTCGGTGCGGACGAACTCCGCGGCCGAGTCCAGCTTCCGCCGGTGCTCCGGGTTGGCCTCGAAATCCCAAGCCCCGGTCAGCCTTTCGTGTCCCGCGCGGTGCCGGTCACCACGCCGTCGAGCAAAGTGGTCGCGAGGATGTCGGCTATCTCGCCGGGGGAGCGGCCGCCGTGCGGGCGGTACCAGAACGACACCGTGTTCAACATGCCGAGCACGCTGTTGGTGACCACGTGGTCGTCGGTGCGCAACAGCCCCTCGGCGTGACCGGCGTCGATGACGCGTTGCCAGCACTGCTGCACCCGGTCGCGCAGGTCTTGCAGTTGCGCGGCGCGCTCGCCGGTGAGCGCGCCGACGTCGCGTAGCTGGATGGCCACCTCGCGCTGATGCCGCACGATCAGCCGCACGTGACTGTCGATCAGCTTGCGCAGCTTGGCGACCGGATCGCCGGGCCCGTCGGCGATCTGTTCGGCCTCGGTCAACATGAGCTGCGTGTAGTCGCGCAGGATCTGCCAGAGCAGCTCTTCTTTGGAACCGATGTGGTAGTACAGAGCGCCGCGCTGCACGTCGGCGCGCTCGCCGACCTCGGCCACACCGGTGCCGTGGAAGCCCCGTTCGGCGAACAGGTCGATCGCGGCCCGCACGATCCGCGCCCTGGTGTCGCTCGCGGTCGATTCGGCCGCGGGCGGACGGCCCCGCCTACGGGACGGTGCGGTCATTTCGACGGGTCCAGCACGATCTTGCCCACCCCGTCGGCCCGCTCGGCGAACATCCGGTAGGCGGCGGACCCGTCGGACATCGGAAGGTGGTGGGTGACCACCGCCTCGGGCCGCAGCCTGCCGCCCGCGGTTAGCTTCAGCAGCGCGGGCAGTTCGTACTGGATCGAACACAGCCCGATGTGGAATTCGAGGTCCTTCACCTGCGCCGCCATCATGTGGAACGGGTAGGCGCGGTTGTGGCTCACGCCGATCACACTGACCCGGCCGCCGTGCCCGACGGCGCTGATCGCCAGCTTGATGGTTTCGTCGGCCCCGACCGCCTCGATCGCGACATCCGCTCCGCCGCGCAGCGTTTCGCGGATCGCCTGCTTCGGATCGTCCGATTCGACCGGCTCAGCGCCGAGCTCGGCGGCGCGCTTGCGGCGTTCGGCCAGCAGGTCGACGCCGAGTACCCGCGCCGCGCCCATCGCGAACGCGGACTGGACCGCCATGAGACCGACCGGGCCGAGCCCGATCACCACCACGGTGTCGCCCGGCGCGATCCGGGCGCGCCGGGCTCCGTACCACGCGGTGGGCGCGTTGTCGGTGAGCACGACGGCGGCGGTGTCGCTCACCTCGTCGGGCAACTTCGCCAGATTGCCCGCGGCGTGCGGGACGGCGAGCAACTCGGCCTGGCATCCGGCCAGTGCGCCGCCGAGCCCGTAGCAGGCATCCACCGGCAACGGATGGCGAGCGCACGCGGTGACGATCCCGGCTCGGCACTGCGCGCAGCTGTCGCAGCCGGCAGAGGCGGCGACCAGCACGCGGTCGCCGACGGAGAATCCTCGGGTGTACGGCCCCACTTCCACGATCTCGCCGACCGCTTCGTGCCCGACGCCGTAACCGGCGCCAGCGACGAATCCGTGTCCAGCGTAGATGTGCAGATCGCTGCCGCAGATGCCCGCCGCGGTGACCCGGACGATCGCGCCGTCGGGGCCGGGCAGCGCGGGATCGGGCCGGTCGCCGTAGGAGATCTGTCGCGGTCCGTCATAAGCCAGCGCCTTCATCGCCATCCTCCGTCGATCGGGAGGGTGGCGCCGGTGCAGAACGCCGAGGCCTCGGTGGCGAAGAACAGCGCCGCACCGACGATCTCCTCCGGCCTGCCGACCCGGCGCAGGGCATTGTGTCTGGTGAGTTCCGCGCGCAGCTCGTCCGGCCACGCCGTGGCGATGTCGGTTTCGAAAGGCCCGCACTGGATGGTGTTGACCCGCACGTTCGGCGCGAACGTCTGGGCCAGCCCTCCGGTCAGTGCGTTGAGACCGGCCTTGGCCGCCGAATAGGGGACCGCGAAGGGTTCCGGCCGGATCGCCTCGATCGAGGAGACGTTGATGATCGAGCCGCCGCCGTCGGCGGCCATCCGGCTGCCGATCAGAGCGGACAACCGGAACGGTCCTTTGAGGTTCACGCCGATGACCTTGTCGAACAGCGCCTCGGTGACCTGGTCCAGGCTGGGGTACAGCGGCGAGAGGCCCGCGTTGTTGACCAGCACGTCCACCCGGCCGAATGTGTCGTAGACAGTCTGCACCAGGGCGTCGCACTGCGACCAGTCGCTGACGTTGCAGGCCACCGGCAGGGCGCGGCGGCCGAACCGCTCGGTCACCTCATCCGCCAGCGCGGCGCAGCCGTCCAGCTTGCGGCTTGCGATCACCACGTCCGCGCCCGCTTCGGCGAACGCGAGCACCATCTGTTTGCCCAGCCCCCGGCTTCCCCCGGTGACGACAACGACCTTGTCGGTGAGTGGCACCTTGACTCCTGCATCTCCGAAAATGTTCCGATCAGTACATTAAATCCGGCGCGCGTTACGATCAAGGGGCTGTCCGGCCGACCGCCGACGGCTCACGACCCGCCGGGCGCAACGAACAGCTCACCTCGGCGTGGCGACGGATTCGGGCACAGGCATGGGCGACCCGGCGCGCGGTTACACCGCTACCCACGGGTAACATGACACTGTTTTCCCACTCGGTTTTCTCGGAAGTGAGGCAGTAGATGACAGAGCGGATTCAGGTCGGCGGGCTCCAGGTGGCACGCGTTCTCCACGAGTTCGTCGAGAACGAGGCGCTCCCCGGTTCCGGCGTGGATTCCGCCGCGTTCTGGGCCGGCGCCGAGCAGGTCATCAATGATCTCGCTCCGCGCAACCGCGCTCTGCTGGCCGAACGCGACGAGATCCAGGGCAAGGTCGACGCCTGGCACGCGGAGCACCCCGGCGCGAACTACGACAAGGCCGCCTACAAGAACTTCCTGACCGACATCGGCTACCTGCGGCCCGCGCCCGCCGATTTCCAGATCACCACCCAGAACGTCGACGAGGAGATCGCCGCGACCGCGGGCCCGCAACTCGTGGTGCCGGTGATGAACGCCCGTTTCGCGATCAACGCCGCCAACGCGCGTTGGGGCTCGCTCTACGACGCGCTCTACGGCACCGACGCCATCTCCGAGGCGGGCGGCGCGGAGAAGGGCACCGGCTACAACAAGGTGCGCGGCGACAAGGTCATCGAGTGGGCGCGCAACTTCCTCGACGACTCGGTCACCCTGATCACCGGTTCGCACATCGGCTCGACGTCCTACAAGATCGTCGACGGCGAGCTCGAGGTCGGCCTCGAGGACGGCACCAGCATCGGTCTGGCCGACGCCTCCCAGCTGGTCGGCTACCTCGGTGATCCGGAGGCGCCGAGTTCGGTGCTGCTGAAGCACAACGGTCTGCACATCGAGATCCAGATCGACCCGCAGTCCCCGATCGGCAGCACCGACACCGCGGGCGTCAAGGACGTCGTGCTGGAGTCCGCGGTCACCACGATCATGGACTTCGAGGACTCGGTCGCCGCCGTGGACGCCGAGGACAAGGTGCTCTGCTACCACAACTGGCTCGGCCTGATGAAGGGCGACCTCGCGGAGAAGGTCACCAAGGGCGAGAAGACCTTCACCCGCACCATGAACCCCGACCGCGTGTACACGGCGCTGGACGGCGGCGAACTCACCCTGCACGGCCGTTCGCTGCTGTTCGTGCGCAACGTCGGTCACCTGATGACCTCCGACGCCATCCTGGACGCCGAGGGCAACGAGGTGCCCGAGGGCATCATGGACGGGCTGATCACCTCGCTGATCGCCAAGCACAGCCTGGCCGACGACGTGCAGCTGAAGAACAGCCGCACCGGCTCGGTCTACATCGTGAAGCCGAAGATGCACGGCCCGGACGAGGTCGCGTTCACCGACGAGCTGTTCGGCCGGATCGAGGACGTGCTCGGGCTGAGCCGCAACACGCTCAAGGTCGGCATCATGGACGAGGAGCGCCGCACCACGGTGAACCTCGCGGCCTGCATCCAGGCCGCCGCCGAACGTGTGGTGTTCATCAACACCGGCTTCCTGGACCGCACCGGCGACGAGATCCACACCTCCATGGAGGCCGGGCCGATGGTCCGCAAGGCGGACATGAAGTCCCAGCAGTGGATCCTGTCCTACGAGGACTGGAACGTCGACACCGGTCTCGCCGCCGGCCTGCCCGGCAAGGCGCAGATCGGCAAGGGCATGTGGGCCATGCCGGATCTGATGGCCGACATGCTCACCCAGAAGATCGGTCACCCGCGCGCGGGCGCGAACACCGCGTGGGTGCCATCGCCCACCGCCGCGACCTTGCACGCGACGCACTACCACCTGGTCGACGTGTTCAAGCGGCAGCAGGAGATCGCCAAGGGCGGTCGCCGCGCCACCGTCGACGAGATCCTGGAGATCCCGCTGGCCGCCGCGCCGAATTGGACCGACGAGGAGAAGCGCCAGGAGCTGGACAACAACTCGCAGTCCATCCTCGGCTACGTGGTGCGTTGGATCGACCAGGGCGTCGGCTGCTCCAAGGTGCCCGACATCAAGGACGTCGCGCTCATGGAAGACCGTGCGACGCTGCGCATCTCCAGCCAGCTGATGGCCAACTGGCTGCGTCACGGCATCGTCAGCGCCGATGAGGTGGTGGCCAGCCTGGAGCGGATGGCCCCGGTCGTCGACCGGCAGAACGCGGGCGACCGGAACTACCGGCCGATGGCGCCGGACTTCGCGGGCAGCATCGCGTTCCAGGCGGCCAAGGAACTGATCCTGGAGGGCACCAAGCAGCCCAACGGGTACACCGAGCCGATCCTGCACCGCCGTCGCCGTGAGGCGAAGGCGCTGGCCTGCGTCTAGTCTCCGCGCGCCGCGAATCCCCCGGTCCCGTCGGCCGGGGGATTCGCGCTTTCTCGGGCGACCAGGAGTTTCGACTCTTGTATATCGGTCCGTTACTCTGGGGGCCGCACGAGATCGTCGATTTGTGAGGAAGATTCATGGGAAGCGTTGTGCTCGACATCGTGGCATTGGTCGTTAATCGCGCGGCGATGTTCTGGAATTGGATGGCCACCGGATCGGCGGGCTTCCCTCCGCTGTGAACGTGCGGTCCACGATCTGCTGCGAGTAGTGAAATCCCCTGGTCAGGTGTGCTGGCCGGGGGATTTTCTATTCCGGCCGGAATCGGGAAACGTTCCGAATTGTTTGTTTTCACACTGATGGATCTCGCCGCCTGGTGAAGTGCGTAGTCATCGGTGCCGGAATTCGCCGGACATCTGGACCATGCGAACTCGGGCGCGGTCTCCGGAATTGGACCGCGCGGGCTTTCCGCCCGCTTCCCGCGTCGCCGTGATCGCCAGTGCCCCGGGGGATTTCGCCGCCGATCCCGCGCGCGAAGCTCCTGCCCCTCGTATCTTGAACACGTGAACTCCGCAGGGTCCGTGCGCACACGGTCGCGTATTCCTCGTTGGTTCGTTCTGTGGATGGGGCTCCTGACCGCCCTGGTCGCGCTCTGCTGCGCGGCGCTGTTCTGGCAACTCGCCGCGGAGGGCACGTTCCCGACCCTCGTCGTGCTCTGGGCGGTGCTCGGTGTGCTCGGTGGGATCGCCGTCCTGTTCGGACTGCTCGGGCTGCTGCGCTACCGTGCCGTGTTCCACAGTCTCGCCTCGCCCGTGCTCATCGCGGCCCTCGTGGCGTCGGCCCTCTACGACGTCCCTGAGGACACCGGCTGGCGCCTCTCCCGCGGGATCCTCGAAGATCAAGCCGTCGACTGCGCGCACTCCGGCCACCGCAGCCGCCTCGGCGTCTACACGATCACCTTCATCACGCCCCGCGACGGCGGCTGCCTGTTCTACACCCAAACGGGTGACTCGAATTCGGAGGGCTTCGCCTTCTTCCGCGACCCGGCCACCCCACCGCACCTCGGCCCACCCGCCACCAACGGCATCGAATACGCCGCTTTCGACGGCCAGTGGTACCGCTTCGTCGATACTCACTGAGCGCGGTCGGCAGATTCGGGGGGACCGATCACCATTCGAACGGGAGCGGTCGGCGGGGCTCGATCCAGAGCGCTTCGGCGAGGGCGCACAGCGTTCCGTCGCTTCGTGACAAGGCCACGCCGACCGTGTGCTTGCGGCCGTCCGATGAGATCGGCCACCCGTAGGACAGGTAGGGGTCGCCGGCGCGGACCGATTCGAGCTGCGTGGCGGTGAGAGCGGCGGTGACCGCTCCGGGGCGCAGGTCGCGCAGCGCCATCGCGGCCCAGCCGCCGGGGCAATCCAGAGCGGACCAGACGTTCTCGGTGGAGAGGAACCCATCGGGTCCGGCGAGCGCGAGATCCGGTGTCCAGGCGGCGATGACCATGTCGTGCGTGGACATGGCCCAAGGCGACAAGCGCAATCCACGTCCGGGCGCGCAGGCCGCACCGCAGCCGTAGCAGTGGCTCATCTTGCGCAGCGCGCCTGCGGTCGCGCTCGCCGCTCGAGCCTGTTCCCAGCTGGGCGCGGGCCGCGGCGTGACCGTGACCGTCGATGGGGACGCTTCGGCGAGTACCGCATCGTCGAGGTCGGTGAGTGACGCGCCGCCGGAGCCGTCGGCCGCCAGTACCAGCGGAGTGTCCACGGACACGCCGCGGCGGAAGTCGACGCGCACCTGCGTGGCGCCGCTCGCGGCGGCGAGTAGTCCCGCTACATACCCGCCGAACGCCACACCCGGGTATCCGCGCACGTGCGCGGGCACCTTGATCGCATCGGTCCGAATCATCTGTTGCCCAACCTCTCCCGGCCGACGATCATGACCCGGTTCAGCCGACCATACCGTCGCGGTGTCGCCGGGCCGTCGCCGGGCCACCTGTCGACGCAGGTCGAGGGGACGACGGAATATCCGACGCTCCGCACGCTGTTGCGCCGACATGTGACGAACGCTGGAATGAACGTACTGATCGTGTACGCCCACCCGAAGCCGGACTCACTCACCGGCGCTCTGAAAGACGTTGCGGTGCGCCAGTTGCGGGCGGACAGGCACGAGGTGCGGATCACCGACCTCTACGCGATGGGGTGGAAGGCCGCCGCCGACACCGACGATTTCGGCGCGGTCGAGGAGCCCAACTTCATGCTGGCCTCGGGTGTGGCCTACCGCGACGGGACGCTGAGTCCCGACATACGCGCCGAGCAGGAGAAACTGCTGTGGGCCGACGCCGTCGTCCTGCATTTCCCACTCTGGTGGTTCGGCATGCCCGCGATCATGAAGGGCTGGGTGGACCGGGTTCTCACCTGCGATTTCGCCTATGGAGCCGGGGGTAAGGCGTTGCCCAGATATGGGGCGGGCGTCCTGGCCGGGCGGCGCGCGATGCTGGTGGTCTCGGTCGGGGGCAGGCAGCCGTCCTACTCCGATCGCGGGATCAACGGCCCCGTCGAAGATCTGCTGTTCCCGATCCACCACGGCATCCTCTACTACACCGGCATGGACGTGCTGCCGCCGTTCGTGGTGCACGACACGATCCGCCTCGACGCCGCGCGCTTCGACGACGTCGCGTACGACCTGCGGCGGCGGATGTCGGAGCTGGCCGAACTGGAGCCGATCCGGTACCGCCCGCAGGGCGGCGGCGACTACGACCGGACTCTGCGTCTCGTGGCTGGTCGCGAAGCGCGGGGAGCGACCGGCTTCGGGTTGCACGTGGCGTCGTAGCCGCCCGGGTGATCAGGGCAGTGGGGTCGCTCCGCGCTGGGTGAGCAGCATGCCCATCACCCCCGCCTCCTGGCCTTGCCCATGGATCATGGAACGTGCGATCTCTTTGACCGGCCCGGAGCCCAGGAGACCGTCGGCGGCCTCGGCCATCGCGACACCGCCCTGGTGATGGCGAAACATCAGTTGAAGGAACAGTATCTCCGCGTTCCGGCCATGTGCCGCTGCCAGATTGTCCAGTTCCGCCGTGCTCGCCATCCCGGGCATCAGCGGTGCCGTCTGCGCGGCCATCGCCTGATGGCCATGCGCCGACGCGTCCGCGCCGTGCATCCACGCCATCGGGTGTACGGAGCTGGGCGGCGCGTCCGCCAGGCGCAGCCAGCCGAGCATGGTGCCGATCTCCAGGCGCTGTGTGCGGTCGAGTTGTTCGGCCAGCCGGGCGACCGCCGGATCGACCGAGCGATCCAGCCGCTGCACCATCAGCAGCGCTTGCTGGTGATGGGTGGTCATGTCCTGTACGAAGCCGATCTCGACATCGGTGAGCACCGGTGCGGCGGAACGACTTTCCGGAAACACCAGCGGCCGCAGAGCGGCGCCGAGCACGAGCAGCGCGAAGACCGCCGAGACCAGGGCGGCGGTCGACATCCAGCGCCGCATCGCTACGACCCGACGATCGACCGCTGGTCCGCCGGTGGCGAGTACACGTCGTCGTCCAGTCGCAGCACCATGAACCCGTTGTCCGAGCACGCGACGTACAGCTGTGATCCGCGCCATTCCGGTGGTGAGAAGCACCAGTCGGTGGACACATCGCCGAAGGCGAGGCGGCCGGTGCGCGGGGTGGTGGCATCCAAGGGGTTGAACTGTCCCTCCAGTACGGCGCGTACCGCCGGAGGGGTGCTCATAAGCGGAACGCCGATGAGCGAGGCGAGCGCGTGCGGCGAGTTCCACAGGCTCATGTTCTGCCCGGTGCGGGCGGGCGGGTTGTAGTAGGCGATCTCGCGGATGGCGTAGGGGTCGCGGATGTCGAACACCCGGATGCCGGAGGAGATCCATCCGCAGGCCAAGGCGGTCGGGTTGTCCTGCCGGTCGGCGGCGCAGTAGTGCGATTCGTAGGCGAAGGCGGAACCGCCCATCGACGAACCGATATTGCTGTCGATGTGCTGCGGCAGGTTGATCTCGAGCTTGATCTTGTTGGCCACCCTGGGCGCCGTCTCGTCGGAGATATCGATGAGTTTGACGCCGCCGGAACCGCCTTCGTCGACGGTGTAGAGGTAGGGCTTGCTGTCGTAGAAGACCGGGATGCTGTGCTGGGTCGCCCAGCCGTCCGTCCAGAACACCCGGCCCAGATGATGCACCTGCGGGTTGGGGTCGCGGCGCTGCACCGCGCTGATGTCGAGGACGGTGAATCCGCCGAGCGCGGAGATGTACATCCGATCGCCGTCCGGGCTGATGCCGAATCCGTGCGCTTCGATGCCCGTCAAGCCCTGCCACACCACATGCGGGTCGGCGGGGTCGCTCAGGTCCACCGCGCTGACGAAGCCGGGCGCGACTCCCGAGGCCCAATAGGTGTTGCCGTCGGGGGAGAAGCCGCCCTCGTGCGTGGTGATCGGCAGCGGCGTCGCCAGATTCGTCCCCGGACCGGGATTGAGCAGCCGCGGATGCGCGCAATCGGAGATGTCGTAGACCGACAGGTAGCCCACACCCTCGCCGACCGGCACGCCGGTGCCGACCAGCAACTTGCGCTCGGTGTTGACCTTGAGGCTCTCCCAGGTGCCCGCGAGCATCGCGGGCTCGGTCAAAGTCGCCGTCGGACGCGGATTCGCCGGATCGGACACGTCGAGCACCTGGACGCCACGGCCCTCGCTGATCAGGTCGCCGGGAAAGAACGAGCCCAGATAGGCGCAATGCTCGAAGCTGGTGGAGGTGATGCCCGCGCCGCGTCCCGCGTAGCCGCCGACGTAGGAGATGTTGCACCGGTAGCCCTGCGTGCTGCGCCCGCTGTCGCGGTCGGCGGCGGTGACATCGCCTTGCAGTCCGCTCTCGGGGGCGGCGCCGGGGCCGCAGTCGGCGCGGGGAACCGAAGTGCGCCCGACGTCGAGGAACTCCTCGACCGCGTTACGAACGTCCGATGGCGGATCGGCCGAAGCGCTCATGGGCAGCAGCACGGCCGTAACCATGCCGATGGTGAGCAGAGCCAGCGGTTTGGCACGGCACAGTCTGGCCAACGGGCGCATCGTCGCGACCCCCCAACTTCGTCGTCGAGATTGGCTACCCAGGGTGACTGGGACAGTCACCGCTGAACTGACTGAATGGTAATGATTTCCGTCGGCCCGAGGGTGAGTTTCGTCGAATCGCAGACGATTCGCGAAGTTTTCCGGTCCGCGTGGTCAGCGCGACTGGGTCGGTCCGGTGCCGAGCGTGGCCGAATTCGGGTGCTCCGACAGGAGTTCGTCGCAGGCACCCAGGAAGACGCGTCGTAGTCCGGCTGCGCGTTCCGCCAACTCGGCCTGGGCGCGGACGTACTCCGCCCGCCCCGAGGGTGTCTCGATGCGAACCGGCTGGTAGCCGAGGCCGGACAGGTCGTACGGGCTGGCGCGCATGTCCAGTTCCCTTGCGGCGCAAGCCAACTCGAAACAATCCAGGAGCAGCTCCGACGAGATCAGCGGGACCAGCTTGAAGCCCCACTTGTACAGATCCATATTCGCGTGCAGACAGCCCGGCTGTTCGCGACGCAGCTGGTCGGCTCGGGTGAGCGGCTCGGAATTGCGGCCGACGGCGTCCGGGGTGAAGAAGCGGTAGGCGTCGAAATGCGTACAGCGCAGCGACATCGAGTCGAGCACGCTGTCGGTGCCCGCGCGTCCCAGCCGCAGCGGCACCCTCTGGTGGCGGATGTCGTCGGTGCGATACACCATCGCCCATTCGTGCAGCCCGAAGCAGGACAGATGAGCGGGCCGGGACGCGGTGGCACGCAGCAACTCCGCGACGAACGCGACGGTATCGCGGCGTTTGTCCAGGTATGCGGGATCGGCGGTGCAGAAGCCCGCAGCGCCGGAATCGGTGACTACGTGGTGATACCCGCGCGCATCGCGGTATTCGGCGGCATCGGCCATCCCGATGCCGTATCCCGGATGCCAGCGCCGCAACTGGGCGGGTTTGTGCCCGTAGTAGGTGAACAAGAAGTCGATCACCGGGTGCGACGAACCTTGCGCCCGCCGCTCGAGATAGGGCCCGACCAGATCGTCCAGCCGGGCCCGGTGCGCGGCGGCGGACTCCCGCCACCGCGCACCGGACAACACCCGCATGGTCATCGCACCCCGCGCGGGCACGCTGCCCGAATCGTCATTCGCCCACCCGATGCGTTCCGTCTCGGACGGTGCCGACGAATTCCTCCACCAAGTCCTCCAAGGCGACGATGCCGGTGGTGTTGCCCCGGTCGTCGACCACGCGGCCGAGATGGCTGTTGGTGCGCCGCAGCCGCGCCAGCGCCTCGTAGAGCGTGGCGCCCATGCCCACCGTCGGCAGCGGGCGGATATCGGTGCGCGGGATCGGCGTCCCCGGACCGGCGCTCTCGTCGGCGACCTTGTCGAGCACGTCCTTGACGTGCAGGTAGCCGACCAGCGAGCCGTCGTTCGCCCGCACCGGGAAGCGGGAGAAACCCGTCTCGGCGACCGCGGATTCGATGTCGCCGAGTGTGGTCCCGTTGCCGCGCAGCGGAATCGATCGGGTCGCGTCCAGCGGCACCATCACGTCGGCGACCACCCGGTCGCTGGTGCCGAGCGCCTGCGTGAGGCGGCGATGCTCCTCCTCGTCGAGCAGTCCCTCCGAGCGGGACTCGCCGATCATCTCGGCCAGTTCCACCGTCGACACGGTGGCCTCCAGCTCGTCCTTCGGCTCGACCCGCAGCAGGCGCAGCGACAGGTTGGCGGCCAGGTTGTACAGCGCGATGAGCGGGCGGGCCAGCCGCAGCCACATCAGGTGCACCGGCACCAGCAGCAGCGCGCTGCGCTCCGGTCCGGCCAGCGCGATGTTCTTCGGGATCATCTCGCCGAACAGGATGTGCAGGATCACCACGATGGTCAGCGCCAGCGCGAACGCCACCGGGTGCAGCAGTTGCTGCGGCAGGCCGAGTAGGTCGAACGGGCCTTCCAGCAGGTGCGCGACGGCGGGCTCGCCGACGCGGCCGAGCAGGATCGAGCAGATGGTGATGCCCAGCTGCGCGGCGGCGAGCATCATCGAAAGGTTCTCGCCCGCTCGGATGACGGTGTTCGCGTTGCGCTTGCCCTGCGCGGCCAGCGCTTCCAGCCGGTCGCGGCGGGCGGAGATGAGCGCGAACTCGGCGGCGACGAAGAAGGCGTTGCCTGCCAGCAGCACGACGGTGAGCAGGACGCCGAAGAGGTCACCCATGGCTGTGCTCCTTGGTCGCGAGGGCGTCGGCGTCCACCGGGATCAACCGGACCCGATCGATGCGCCGTCCGTCCATGCGCTCCACCCGGGCGATCCAGCCGCCGGAGCCGTGGTTCTCCGGCGCCGTCCACTGCTGCGAGCGAGGGTTGGGCAGCACGACTTCGTCGCCGGGCACCGGGATGCGGCCGAGCCGGGTCAGCACGAGGCCGCCCAGCGTCTCGTACTCGCCCTCCGGCGCGTCGTACCCGGTCGCCCGGGAGACCTCGTCGATACGCAGCAGGCCCGAGCAATCCCAGCCGTCGGAGACGCGCCGTACGTCGCGCTCCTCCTCGTCGTGCTCGTCGCGGACGTCGCCGAGGATCTCCTCGATGATGTCCTCCATGGTGACCAGGCCCGCGGTCCCACCGTACTCGTCCACGACGAGGGCGACCTGCATGCCGTCGGCGCGGACCCGTTCGAGCACCTCGTCGCCGTCCAAGCTGGCGGGCACGATCGGCACCGGCTGGGCGAGCCGGTAGAGGGGGGTCGTCCGGCGCGCGTGCACTGGGCGGGTGAAAGCCTGCTTGACGTGCACGAAGCCGAGGGTGTTGTCGAGATCGCCGTCGATCACCGGGAATCGGGAGTAACCGGTGCGGCCCGCCGCGTCGATCAGATCGGCGATGGTGTCGTCCTTGTCGAGTGACTCGATCTTCACCCGCGGAGTCATCAGCTCCTCGGCGCTGCGCTCGCCGAACTGCAGCGAGCGGTCCATCACCTGGGCGGTGGGCTGGTCGAGCGCGCCGCGCAGCGCGGACGTGCGCACCAGGGAGCCGAGTTCCTGCGGCGAACGGGCCGAGCGCAACTCCTCGGCGGGCTCGACGCCGAGCCTGCGAACCACCCAGTTGGCGGTGCTGTTGAGGAAATGGATCATCCACTTGAACACCACCGAGAAGCTGACCATCGGTCCGGCCGTGACGCGGGCGGTGGCGAGCGGCTTGGCGATGGCGATGTTCTTGGGCACCAGCTCGCCGTAGATCATCGACAGCGAGGTGGCCAGGATCAGCGCGAGCGTGAGCGCGACGCCGCCCGCGGCGGCTTCGCTCAGCCCGATGCCGGCGAACACCGGATGCAGCAGCCGGGCCAGTACCGGCTCGGCGATGTAACCGGTGATCAGCGTGGTGATGGTGATTCCGAGCTGGGCGCCGGACAGCTGGAACGACAGCGTGCGATGCGCCTTGCGGACCATGCGGGCGCGGACGTCACCGGTGCGGGCGTGCGCCTCGACGGTGCTGCGCTCCAGGGCGGTGAGGGAGAATTCCGCGGCGACGAACAGGGCCGTGCCGACGGTGAGTGCGATGAATCCGATCAGGCTGAGCGCGGTGAGCGCGACGGACATGGTCAGCACCACCCGAACGGTGCTGCGTGACGGCCTGTGCGGAATGGGACTACTGCGGGGAGGAGGACGCCGGGTTGGTCACCCGGCTCGGTAGAGGAGCCCTCCTGTGCGGCGCCCTCGGACGCGGGTGACAACTGGATCCTTTCGCAAACGAGTCGTGGTGCCGGTGTCCGGCAACCACCATGCTACCGGCCCACGTGCCGAGTGGCGTGGGCCGGTGCCGGTGCGATTCGTGTGTCGGCGCTCACCAACCGCTGGGCAGCGGGCGGCCTTCGGCGAATCCGGCCGCGGATTGCACGCCGAGCACTGCCTTGTCGTGGAACTCGGCGAGCGTCCGTGCTCCCGCGTAGGTGCACGCGCTGCGCACACCGGAGCAGATGTGGTCGATGAGGTCCTCGACGCCGGGACGCTCGGGGTCCAGCCGCATCCGCGAGCTGGAGATGCCCTCTTCGAACAGTCCCTTGCGCGCTCGGTCGAATTCGCTGTCGGAGGCGGTGCGGGCGGCGACGGCCCGCTTGGAGGCCATGCCGAAGCTCTCCTTGTACGCGTTGCCGTCGCGATCGACCCGCAGGTCGCCGGGGGACTCGTAGGTACCGGCGAACCAGGAGCCGATCATCACGTTGGACGCGCCCGCGGCCAGCGCGAGCGCCACGTCGCGAGGATGGCGCACGCCGCCGTCGGCCCAGATGTGCACGCCGAGTTCCGCGGCGGCGGTGGCGCATTCGGCCACCGCGGAGAACTGCGGGCGGCCGACGCCGGTCATCATCCGGGTGGTGCACATGGCGCCGGGGCCGACACCGACCTTGACGATGTCGGCGCCCGCCGCCGCGAGATCCCTGGTGCCCTCGGCGGAGACGACGTTGCCCGCGACCAGCGGGACTCCGAGCCCGAGATCGCGCACGGCGGTGAGCGTTTCGAGCATCTTGGCCTGGTGTCCGTGCGCGGTGTCGATGACCAGCAGGTCGGCGCCCGAATCCACGAGGGACTTGGCCTTGGCGGCCACGTCGCCGTTGATGCCGACCGCGGCCGCGACGCGCAGCTTGCCCGCGGCGTCGACGGCGGGCTGGTAGATGCCCGCGCGCAGGGCGCCGGTGCGGGTGAGCACGCCGGCCAAGGTGCCGTCCTCGGCGGTGAGCACGGCGAAGTCGGCGTGCTCGGCGTGCAGCAGGTCGAACAGGTCACGCGGGGTGGTGGTCGCGGGGGCCCGCACGAAATCGGTGACCGCGACCTCGCGGAGCCGGGCGAAGCGGTCGACGTCGGCGCAGGCGGCCTCGGTCACCACGCCGACCGGGCGTCCTTCGTCCACCACCACGACCGCGCCGTGCGCGCGCTTGTGCATCAGGGCGACCGCCTCGGAGACCGAACGGTCGGGGGCGAGGGTGACCGGAGTGTCGGCGGTGAGCGAGCGGCTCTTGACGAAGGCGATGGTGTCGGCGGCCGCGGTGATCGGCAGGTCCTGGGGGAGGACGACGATGCCGCCGCGGCGGGCCACCGTCTCGGCCATTCTGCGCCCGGCCACGGCGGTCATGTTCGCCACGACGATGGGAATGGTGGTGCCCGACCCGTCGGTCGTCGACAGATCGACGTCGAAGCGCGACGCGACGTCCGTCCGATTCGGGACGAGGAAGATGTCGTCGTAGGTGAGGTCGTACGGCGGCTGATGACCGGGAAGAAAGCGCACTCGACCGATGATATCCGCGCGCCGACGGGTGTGCGCCGTTCTGCCCGGGGCTCGACAGTGCGGATATGCGGTGCGTCGTCTGTCCCGTCGGCCTTTCTTCGCCGGTGGGCTCAGGCGGCGGCTTGCGAGCGGGAGAGCATGATCGTCGCGGCGGCCATGACGAGCACCGCGCCTCCGGTGATGACCAGTCCCGCGGTGTCCGTCCGCAACCGCTCGTCCAGCACGGCGATGCCGATGAACGCGGCGGCCAGTGGCTCGACGACCGTGACGGCGGGCAAGGAGGCGGTCAGCGGTCCCGCGTGATAGGCGCGCTGCTGCAGGTAGACGCCGGTGACACCGGCCCCAATGAGTGCCCAGGTCTGCCAGCCGCTGAGCACATCCCCGAGACCGTGCTCGAACAGGTCGGTGACGTAGTCGGTGAGCGCGGCGGCGAGTCCGTAGAGGGCGCCGCTCGCGGCGCCGATCAGCAGCGCGCGCCACGCCGGGTCGCGCGCGGCGATGCCACCGGCGGTGGCGGCGGCGATCAGGCCGAGCAGGATGCCCAGGGGCACGAGCCAATCTCGCAGCGGCGCATCGGTGTTGCCCTCGGTCGGATTGCCGACGAGCAGGAAGCAGGCCAGCGCGGCGGTCAGCGCGAGGGCGGTCGCCCAGGTGCGCGGCGCCACGCGGCGGTCGTTGAGCCGGGCGGACATCGGTAGCGCGAACACCAGCGCGCTCACCAGGATCGGCTGCACCAGCAGCACCGCGCCCAAGGTGAGCGCGACGACCTGCATGGCGTATCCGCCCGCGTCGCCGACGACGCCCGCCCACCAGCGCGGGGTACGCATCAGCGAGCGGATCAGCGACGCGCCCTCCGGCACCGCGGCCGCCGCGTGCTGTTGCGCCACCGCGGCGACCGCGAACAGCAGCGCCGCGAGCAGGGCGCAGAGGACGGCGGCTGCCGCGTGAGTCGACACGCTCTAGTTTGCTCCGCGATTGCCCCGCTGCGGTGACTGCTGCGCGCGTACGGCGCGTCGCCGTGTCCGGCCCGGCGTGTCGCCGGAGGCGTGCCCTGCGGCGCGTCCGGAGAATCCGCCCGCCGCAGCGGAACGGCGGGGGGACGCACCCTCGACCGAACCCGCACTGTGCCCGGCGGAGCTGCCGGTGGCGGGCTTCCCGGCGACTTTCGCCTGGCCGCGACGACGCCCCGGCGCGGTGACCGATTCGCCACCACGGCTCGGCATCGAGCCCGACCGGGACTGCTTCGCCGCACCGGCGCCGCGGCCACCGGCCTGAGCTGTCTCCGCACGCCGGTTCGCTTGACGTCGTGCGGGTTTCGTCGCCGGGGTGGTCGCGGGCGCGGCGGAAGCCGGAACCACCGGAGTTCCGGACGGGCGGCGGGCGCCGGTGATCTCGACCAGGGTGCGGTCGCCGGGACGGACCGCGACTCCGTCCACTTCGACACCCGCCTTACGGGCCATCGACTCGACGTCGCGGCGCTCTTCGTCCATCACCAGCGTGACGACCACGCCGTCCTCACCCGCGCGGGCGGTGCGCCCGGCCCGGTGCAGATAGGCCTTCGGCTCCGGCGGCGGATCGACATGCACGACGAGGGAGATCCCGTCGACGTGGATGCCGCGCGCGGCGACGTCGGTCGTGACCAGCACCGGCACCGAGCCGTCGGCGAACGCGGCGAGGGTGCGGGTGCGATTGTTCTGCGCCTTGCCGCCGTGCAGCGCGCCCGCGGCGATGCCCGCCCCGCGCAGCTGTTTGGCGAGCCGGTCGGCGCCGTGCTTGGTACGGACGAACATGATGGTCAGCCCGTCGCGGGCGGCGATCTCGGTGGCGACCGCCCGCTTGGTCACCTTGTCGCCGACGTAGAGCAGGTGATGCGACATCGTGGTGACCGAGGCCGACGGCGGTGCGGTGGAATGCGTGACGGGGGAGCGCAGGTAACGCTTGACCAGCTTGTCGACCTCGCCGTCCAGCGTGGCCGAGAACAGCAGGCGCTGACCGTCGCGCGGCGTGCGGTCGAGCAGCTTGGTCACCTGCGGCAGGAATCCCATGTCGGCCATGTGGTCGGCCTCGTCGAGCGCGGTGATCGTCACGTCGGACAGATCGGCCGATCCCTGGGTGAGGAGGTCGGCGAGCCGTCCGGGCGTGGCGATGAGCAGGTCGACGCCGCGGGCGAGCCGGTCGGCTTGGCGTTTGATCGGGGCGCCGCCGACCACCGAGGCCACGCGCAGGCCGAGCGAAAGCGCCGGTTCGTCCAGTGCCCGCTCGATCTGTGCGGCCAGCTCGCGGGTCGGCACCAGGACCAGTCCGCGCGGGCGGCCCGGCTTGGCCGCGGCGCCGGCCAGCCGGGTGAGCATCGGGAGGCCGAAGGCCAAGGTCTTTCCGGAACCGGTCGGCCCGCGGCCGAGCACGTCCTTGCCTGCCAGGACGTCGGGCGTCGTGGCAGCCTGGATCGGAAACGGCGTCTCGATGCCGTCGCGTCGCAGTGCCTGGACGAGCACGGCGGGCAGGCCCAGACCCGCGAAGGTCGCGGGGGGCGCCGCGGCGACGGTGGTCGAGGGGGTCACGAGGAGGATGTGCCTTTCGTCGCACGGCGCGTTCCACGCGGATCGCGCTGTTCGGTGGGATGGAGAACGGTGCGCGATGCGGTTTCACCGCGCGGTGGCGCGGGCGATGACGCGCGCCGGGTAAAGCGAGAGGATGCGGCCGACCGGAGGCGGGCCGAAGGTCCAGGATACGTGCCGGGGAGTCAGCCGTGGAACAGCCGACTCAGTTCCACGAGCCAGGGTACGGCCACGGCCTGCGTCGGCACCACCAGGATGGCGGCCGAGCCGAGGTAGGCGGCCGTGGCGATGCGCAGGTCCCCGATCCGGCCGCTCAGCCGCTGGATGCGGATGAGCGTGGTGGGGCCGCCCGCGGCGAGCGCGCCTTGCGGCGCGGTGGACTTCGCGCAGGCGACGAGGGCGCGGGCCAGCGGCTTCGGTCCGGTGACCTTGACCGCCGAGTCGTCCGCGAGTAACTCGATGAGCAGTTTCACCGAGCCGAGCGCCGCCTTGCTGCGCACCACCCGGGGGAACGCCTCGTGCACGGCCGTGAACGCCTCCAGCACGAGATCGTGCCTGGCCCGCAGGTGCGAACGTTCGTGGCTGACGATGGCGGTGACCTCGGCGTCGGCGAGATTGGTCAGAGTGCCTTCGCTGAGCACGACGCGCTGGCGCAGGCCGGGCAGGCAGTAGGCGATGGGCTCGGTGGCGGCCAGCACCCGGATGTCGGCCGCGCGCCGGTGCGGACCGCTCTGGTCCAGCAGGTCGACGAGCATGCGGTGGCGCGACCTCCGCCTGCGGGTGTGCACGCCGACCCGGATGATCGCGTAGATCAACCGGGCGCCGATCAGCAGCGTGAGCGCGAAGACGAACACGTACGCCAGCCACAGCGGCAGGCCGAGCGCGTCGATCTCCCTGGTCGGCGCGGTGGTCGGGCGGCCGTCGGGACCGGGCACGAGCAGCTCGGCGGCGATGGCCAACCCGGAGCCGAACGCGCTGAGCACGGCTGCGAGCGCGATGGCCTGCCAGAGCACCAGCGCTGCTCGGGGCGTCCGGTAGGTCCAGGTCGCCCGGCTGAGCAAGGCCGGGACAGGCCCCGCGAGAAGCAATGCCAGTCCGGCGAATACCGGCGCGGTTGCGTTCATCGACTCAGCTCACTGCGTTGTGGGGCCAGGGCGCCCGAGGAGTCTACTGCGGCGGGGGCGCCGAGTCCTCGGTTGCTTCGAGCTTAGCGAGTGCTTCGCGCAGAGCGGCAGCCTCGTCCTTGCCGACCTGTTCCACGAAGTGCACCAGGGCCGCGGCGCGGCTGCCCGCCGCGTCGGCCTGTTGCAGGGCGTCGACCATCAGGCTGGCCACGAGTTCGTCGCGGGTGTGCACCGGCGCGTAGCGGTGCGCGCGGTCGTCGCGCCGCTGGACCACGAGGTTCTTCTTCGCGAGGCGTTGCAGCACGGTCATCACCGTGGTGTACGCGAGCTCACGGCGTGCGGCGAGCGCCTCGTGCACCTGCCGGACCGTTTGTGGTTCGTCGGCCGACCACAACTGGTCCATGACCGCTTTCTCGAGTTCACCAAGACCTGCCATTCCCTAATTTTAGGTACTCAACGACGAGGATGCGTACTACAGGGTGTCGTAACTATGGAATAGCTGGTGTGTCATTTCTCATACGGCGCGGTCTCGGGCGTTGTGGCAGCCGGTCCGCCCACCTTTCCGCGCACGTGCCTGGCGCCGATCGGCACGATCATCGGGCGGCCCGACACCGGGTCCTCGAGAACCTTCGCGTCCAGGTCGAACACTTCGCGCAGCAGCTCGACCGACACCACCTCGCCGGGGGCGCCCGCGGCGACCACGCGTCCGTCGCGCATGACGACCAGCTGGTCGCTGTAGCGGATCGCGAGATTGAGATCGTGCAGCACCATCACGACGGTGCGGCCGAGATCGGCGTGCAATCGGTCCACCAGGTCGAGCACCTCGATGGAGTGCGCCAGGTCCAGATAGGTGGTCGGCTCGTCGAGCAGCAGGATGTCGGTGCCCTGGGCCAGCGCCATCGAGATCCAGGCGCGCTGGCGCTGGCCGCCGGACAGCTCATCGAGCGGCCGGCCGGCGAGGTCGGCGATCCCGGTTTGGTCCAGCGCGGTCGTCACCTCGGATTCGTCGGTGCCCGACCACTGCCGGAACCAGGACTGGTGCGGGTGGCGGCCGCGGGCGACCAGATCGGCGACGGTGAGCCCTTCCGGGGCGACCGGCGATTGCGGCAGCATGCCGACGATGCGGGCGACGTCCTTGGTCTTCATCGTCGAAATAGCCTTGCCGTCCAACAACACTCGGCCTTCTCGGGGGCGCAGCAGGCGGCCGAGCGAACGCAGCAGGGTGGACTTCCCGCAACCGTTGGGCCCGATGACGGTCGTGACGACGCCGGGAGCGACGGTCAAGCTCAGCCCGTCGACGATCACCCGGTCGCCGTAGCCGAGTGTGACCGCCTCGGCGCCGAGCCGGTGCGCAGGAGCGCTCGCTCGCTCCGTGGCGTCAGGGGCGGTGATGTCCGCGATCGTCATGACAGCGTGGCCTTCCGGTTCATACGCACGAGCAGGTACAGCAGGAACGGCCCGCCGAATGCCGCGGTCACGACGCCGAGGGGTAGGTCGACCGGAAACGCCGTGCGGGACACGACATCCGCGCCGACCACCAGGACGGCGCCGGTCACTGCGGCGCCGACCAGCGGCTCGCCCGGTGTGCGCAGCAGGCGTCGTGCGATCTGCGGCGCGGCGAGGGCGACGAAACCGACCGGCCCGACGGCGGCGGTGGCCACCGAGGCGGCCACGACCGCCGCTCCGATCAGGACGGCCTGCTGGGTCTGGATGCGCACCCCGAGCGCACGCGTGGTGTCGGAGCCGAGGCGCAGCGCGGCGAGCGTGCGGGCGGAGGCGAGCGCGACGAGCGCGGCGATTCCCGCGGCGATCGCCGCGGGACCCAGGCGCGCGTTGTCGGCCGCGTTGAGCGATCCGTTCAGCCACAACTGCACGCGCTGGGCATCCGCCAGGCTGGCGCGGGTGAGCAGCCAGCTGATCCCGGCGGTCAGCAGGGCGTTCACGCCCACGCCGATCAGCACCAGCCGCAGCCCGGTGGCGCCGTACGCGCCGGTGGCGGTGCGTCCCCAGGCGAGCAGGTAGATGGCGACGGCGGTGAGCAGCCCGCCTGCCAGGGCCGCCACCGGCGCGCCGACCGAGGCGGCCAGGCCGGTGCTCGCGCCTCCGGTGCCGACCAGCACCGCGACCGCCCCCAGGCTCGCGCCCGAAGTGATGCCGAGCATGTCCGGCGCGGCCAGCGGGTTGTGCAGGATGGACTGGGTGACAGCGCCCGCGAGCCCGAGCGCGAGGCCGACCACGAGCGCGGTGAGCGCGCGCGGCAGCCGGGACTCCAGCACGATGAACCGCTGAGCCCTGGTGCCGCCGCCGGTCAGGACGTCCAGCACGCGCCCGAGCGGTAGACGGGACTCGCCCACCGCGACGTCCAGGCACAACAGTGCGAGCGCCAGCGCGATCAGGACCGCGACGATCAGGATCATCCGCGGTCGCAGCACCGTCGACACCGGCCCGACGCGCAGCGCGGGGCGGGCATTCGAGGCTCGCAGCGAGACCGTCACAGGTTCACCAGCTTTCGCCTGCGCACGAACGCGAGGAAGAACGGCACGCCGAGCAGGGCCACCACTACGCCGACCTCCAGTTCGCCGGGGCGAGCCACCACCCGGCCCGCCACATCGGCGATCAGCAGTAGCAACGCGCCGAGCAGCCCGGAATAGGGAATCAGCCAGCGATGGTCGGGCCCGGTGATCGTCCGCGCCAGATGCGGCACGACCAGGCCGAGGAAGGCGATCGGCCCGACCGCCGCCGTCGCCGCGCCCGCCAGCAGCACGACGGCCGCCAGGCCGAGCGCGCGGCTGCGGCCGACATGCACGCCGAGCCCACGCGCGACGTCGTCGCCGAGGCCGATCAGATTCAGTCCGGGCGCCGCCAGCACCGCCAGCAACATGCCCACGGCCAGGAACGGCAGTACCTGCCAGAACACCGCGGCGTCGCGGCCGGCGACGGCGCCGATCACCCAGAACCGGTAGGTGTCCAGCGCGGCGGCGTCGAACAGCACGACGGCGTTGGTCATGGCCTGCAGGAACGCGGTGACCGCCGCACCCGCGAGCACGAGGGTCAGCGGGCTCGCCTTGCCGCCGCCCACGGACGAGGTCGCGAACACCGCCACCCCCGCGATCAGCGCTCCGGCCAGCGCGAACCAGATGTATTGTTCCGGCGCGGCGAAGGCGAACAGGTACACGCTCAACGCGGCCAGGAACGCCGCACCCGCGTTCAGTCCGAGCAACCCGGCGTCGGCGAGCGGATTGCGGGTGTAGCCCTGGACGAGCGCGCCCGCGATTCCCAAGGCCGCCCCGCAGACCAGTGCCAACGCGGTGCGCGGCAGCCGCAGCCCTCGCACGATCTCTTCCTCGGTGGAACCGGCTGCGCAGGTGAAGGGTCCGCCGGGGCAGGTGAGCGCATGATGCACGGCGTCGTAGACGGTCCCGGGCGCGAGCGAGCGGGCGCCCACCGCCACGCCGGCCAGCACGGCGAGCAGTAGCAGGACGGTCGAGACGAGAAGTCCGGAAAGACGTCGCCGCCTCACGGTGGCAAGAGAAGTCACGGCGACGAGCTGCTCCTGAAATCAGCGATACGGTTGCTAGGTCTGGTAAGCCTAACCTATCTTCGCGGACAGACGGGCATGGCCGAATGTCCGCCGCGCCGCGCGACGGAGCCGATCCCCGAGGAGGTTCGATGACCGAGCTCATCACCACGCCACATCGCTCGACGACGGAGTTCGGACGCGCCTGTGCCCGGCTGCGCGCGCTGCAACCGGAGCACCCGCGGGTCTATGCCGTCGCCGCGATCGCCGAGCAGGGCAAACGACGGTGGTGGCAGCTGGCGGACGGAGTGCGCGAGGGGCGCGTCGAACTCATGTACCGGCGGCATGCCGCGGAGATGATCAGTGCCGGCATCGCGGCGGAAGTGGTTGCCACGGCGCTGATCCACGCGATAGCCGGTCGGGTGGTCGCGCTGCTCGTGGCGGAAGGGCGGGCCTGGGATCCGGGCTTGGAGAACCTATGGATCCATACCGACAACGACGGCGGAATCGACTGGGCGGGCTTGTCGGACACCACGATTCGCGTGATCGACGGTGATCCGCTTGCGGGCGGTCCCGGTGTGGTCGCCTTGCCGTGCCCGGAGGCGATGTACGTCTGGCTCGCGCATCGCTGCGAGCCCGCGCTGACCGTCGTCCAGCGGAACCTGACTCGCTGCTCCGGTTTGAGCGCCGGGCGATTCTGGTCCCTCGTCGGTGAATCCGTCGCGGGCGCTTCGACTTACGTGCCCGATCTGGCGCGGACCGATTCCGTCACCGGCGCGCGTCGTGGCCAGGCGCTCTTGGCGGCGATGGCCGAGCGCGGGCTGCCCGTGCGGCGGTCGGGTTCTTGCTTAGTTAGGTAAGCCTGACCTATACTCATCTCCGGCGTACGGATCGCGTGCGAGTCCCGAGGGCTGCGGTGACCCCCGATCCCGTGCCGCGGCGGGCTCCACTTCCGGTGGGGCCCGCCGCTCTGTGTCGATCTCTTCGGCGGGGCACCGCCCTGGCCTGCGATGAGGCCGCGGCGTTGCGCGCAGGGTGCTGTGCGACAGTGAATACATGACACAGCAGGAGACTCGCCAGGTCGGCTCGCTGGCGGACGTCACGCCCGAGCAGATGAACGCTTACAGCGAAGGCACCTTCGCCGACCTGATCGGCCTGCGCTACACCGAGCTGAGCCCCGATCGCGTGCGTGGCGAGTGGGTCGTGAAACCGCACCTCTACCAGCCCGCAGGCATCCAGAACGGCGGCGTGTACTGCACCGTCGTCGAGACGCTCGCCAGCATCGCCGGCGGTGTCTGGTTCGGCGACCAGGGCACGGTCGTCGGCGTGAACAACAACACCGATTTCCTGCGGGCGGTGCGCGAGGGCACCCTGACAGGCGAGGCGACGCCGCTGCATCGGGGCAGGCTGCAGCAGCTGTGGCAGGTCGTCATCACCGATGAGCAGGGCCGCACCGTGGCGCGCGGTCAGGTGCGACTGCAGAATCTGCCGCATCGGTCCTGACCGCTCGACCGGCGACGGCGGAACGGGCGTGCCAGAATGTGCGTCACCCGTCACTGTGAACCGGTGAGGAGCCCGGATGCGACTGTCACCGCATGAGCAGGAGCGCCTGCTGCTCAGCTACGCCGCCGAGCTGGCCCGGCGCAGGCGGGCGCGCGGACTCAAGCTGAACCATCCCGAGGCGGTCGCGCTGATCACCGACCACGTGCTGGAAGGCGCGCGGGACGGGCGCACCGTCGCGGACCTGATGTCCTCGGGACGGACCGTCCTCACCCGCGACGACGTGATGGAAGGCGTGCCGGAGATGATCCCCGACGTCCAGGTCGAGGCGACCTTCCCGGACGGCACCAAGCTCGTCACCGTGCACCACCCGATCGGATAGGCGGGCGGTATGCGGTTTGCGAGCGCCCCCGAGCCGGACCGAGGCCCGGCGTGATCCCCGGCGAATACCTTTGCGCCGAGGGCGTCATCGAACTGAACGTGGGCGCGCGGCGCCTCGAACTCGACGTGGTCAACACCGGAGACCGGCCGGTGCAGGTCGGCAGCCATGTGCATTTCCCGCAGGCGAACACGGCGCTGGAGTTCGACCGCGCGGCCGCGCACGGCCACCGCCTCGACATCCCGGCCGGGACCGCGGTGCGCTTCGAACCCGGTCTCGGGCAACGGGTAGGGCTGGTGCCGCTGGGCGGCGCCCGCGAGGTGCACGGGATCAGCCCGACCCCACCGGGCCGTCTCGATGGCTAGTGCGTATGCGGACCCGGAACGGGGCGGCGCGGAGTACGCGGGCTCAGGAGGTAGGACGCGATGAGTGAGCTGAGCCGGGCGCGGTACGCCGAACTGTTCGGACCGACGACGGGCGACCGGATTCGTCTGGCGGACACCGATCTGCTGATCGAGATCACCGAGGACCGCAGCGGGGGACCGGGGCGCGCGGGCGACGAAGCCGTGTTCGGCGGCGGCAAGGTCCTGCGCGAATCCATGGGCCAGTCCCGAGCGACGCGCGCCGAGGGCGCTCCCGACACCGTGATCACGGGCGTGGTGATCATCGATCATTGGGGAATCATCAAAGCGGACGTCGGTATTCGCGACGGACGCATCAGCGCGATCGGCAAGGCGGGCAACCCCGACACCATGACCGGGGTGCACCCGGACCTGGTCGTCGGGCCGTCCACCGAGGTGATCTCCGGCAACGGCCGCATCCTCACCGCGGGCGCGATCGACTGTCACGTGCATTTCATCTGCCCGCAGCTGTTGGAGGAGGCGCTCGGCGGCGGCATCACCACCCTCATCGGCGGGGGCACCGGCCCGGCCGAGGGCAGCAAGGCGACCACCGTGACGCCCGGCGCGTGGCATCTGGCGCGCATGCTGGAGGCCACCGACGGCTGGCCGGTGAACATCGTGCTGCTCGGCAAGGGCAACACCGTCAGCGCCGAGGCCATGTGGGAGCAATTACGCGCGGGCGCATCGGGTTTCAAACTGCACGAGGACTGGGGCTCCACGCCCGCCGCGATCGATGCCTGCCTCACCGTGGCCGAGGCGGCGGGGGTGCAGGTGGCGCTGCACTCGGACACGTTGAACGAGGCGGGTTTCGTCGAGGACACCCTGGCGGCGATCGCGGGCCGCGGCATCCACGCCTACCACACCGAGGGCGCGGGCGGCGGACACGCGCCCGACATCATCACCGTCGCCGCCCATCCCAACGTGCTGCCCAGCTCCACCAACCCGACTCGTCCGCATACGATCAACACCCTCGACGAGCACTTGGACATGCTCATGGTGTGCCACCACCTGAGCGCGTCGATCCCGGAGGATCTGGCCTTCGCCGAAAGCCGCATCCGCCCCTCCACCATCGCGGCCGAGGACCTGCTGCACGATCTCGGCGCCATCTCGATGATCGGCAGCGATTCACAGGCCATGGGCCGCATCGGGGAGGTGGTGCTGCGCACCTGGCAGACCGCGCACGTGATGAAGCGCCGCCGCGGCGCGCTGCCGGGCGACGGCGCCGCCGACAACGCCCGGGTCCAGCGCTACATCGCGAAGTACACCATCTGCCCGGCCGTCGCGCACGGCCTGGACCACGAGATCGGGTCGGTCGAGGTGGGCAAGCTCGCCGATCTGGTGCTGTGGGAGCCGGCGTTCTTCGGTGTCCGCCCGCATGCCGTCCTCAAGGGCGGCGCGATCGCCTGGGCCGCGATGGGCGACGCCAACGCCTCCATCCCCACGCCGCAGCCGGTGCTGCCGCGCCCCATGTTCGGCGCCGCCCCGGCGGCCGCCGCCGCGACCGCACTGCATTTCGTCTCCGAGCAGGCGATCGAGGACGGCCTCGCCGACCGGTTGCGGGTCCAGCGGAGGCTGGTTCCGGTCCGCGACGTCCGTGGCGTGCGGAAGACGGATCTGCCGAACAACGACGCCATGCCGCGCATCGAAGTCGAGCCGGACACTTTCACCGTCCGCATCGACGGCGAGGTCTGGCGCGAACAACCCGCCACCGAATTGCCCATGGCCCAGCGCTATTTCCTGTTCTGACCGGCGCGGGTACGGGTTCGACCGATCGGTCGGTCCTCGCCGGGCTTGCCGAACTCCTCGATCAGCACGGGATACTGCTCCCCACCGTGTCCCGCGACGCTCTCGCCCACTACATCGACGCCGCCGAGCGAACGGGCCGCCGACAACTACCCGCCCTTCGCCGCCGCCGCCGCTTGAACCCCCCGCGAGTCGCACACGGCTGCGGCGAGGTACGCGAGGACGTCTCAATGGTGTGCCACTCGTGGACGCCGGGCGTATAGTCCGCTGGACCTGGAGCAAGGGAGGGAAGCATGCCTCGACCGGGCGAGCGTAAGGCGGCGCGTCGGGCGCTGACGGGTGTTGTCGGCGCGGGGACGTTTCTGGCCGCGATGTTCGTGACCTCCGCGGCCGCGCCGCTGCCGTCCGACGGCGGTGTCACGGTCACCTTGAACGACTACTGCCAGGATTCCGGTGCGGTGGGCCGCCTCGCCGACGGCCGGACCGTCTACTGCACGCAGGTACAGAACACCGACGCGTTCGTGTGGTCCTTCAGCCGGAATCCGATCCCTCGCGACCCGAATACGCGCGGCTACACCTGCGACGGCGATGCCTGCCACTGGCCCGACGGCAGCGCCGTCCCGAACTACCAGCGATGCGGTGTTCTCTGCGGCGAGCCGCCCACCAATGGCGACGTGCAGAGCGGACTCTACGACTGCCTTCGAACCGGAGCCGAATTCGAGGAGTGCGAACGCCGGATCCGATGAGTGGCACCTAGGAACGGATCCGAGAACTAGGTGAGCCGGTGCTCGTGGATCGGTGCGCTCAACGCGGTGCCGTTGAGGTCCAGGTACAGCAGGCGCTCGGTGACGGACACGGTCACGGTGTTGCGGCGTTCGGTCGCGGCGACGGCGGAATCGATGAAGTCGCGATCGAAGCTGTAGAGCGGTATCGCTTCGGCGCGATGGATGCGCTTGCCGGGGAGTTGCGCCAGCACCTTGGCCGGGTCGCGGTGAGTGTAGACGGCGACCCGGTCGGCGAGTTTGCTGCCTCGGTGCACCCGCTCCGCGTCCGGAGCGCCGACTTCGATCCAGGCGGTGAGGCGGCCGGTGAGGTCGCGCACCAGCACCGCTGGCTCGTCGGTGGAGGAGACCCCACCGTCACTGAAGGCGATGCCCTGCTCGTATTCGAGGCAATAGGCGAGCACTCGGGTCAGCATGAACTCCGCGGATTCGGACGGGTGCCGCGCCACCCGCAACTCCAGCTCCTGGTAGACGCCCCGATCGACGTCGGCCAACTGGACGGCGAAGTTGTGCAATGTCGCGCTGAGTGCCATAGCTGCAAGAGCTTATCGCCGCCCGGCGATCAGCCCCGAGGCAGCGCGGTAGCGATGATTTCGCAAGCTGTCGGCGATGGGCTGGACGATCCGGTGTTCAGTGAATGTCATTGACGACGCTTACGATTCGGCGGTGACACTTACTCGTGACGACTTGGCCGGATACGTCGAGCGCGACCTCGACGCCGACCTGGCCAGATGGTTCGCCGATCGGCCGCCGGTCACCGTGCCGGAAGCGACCCGGCCGGTGGCGCCCTTCCTCGAACGGCTGGCGCCCGCGTCCGCGGCGGCGCTGGCGGCTTTCGATCGCCGGGTGCGGTCCGGGCGGATGCCGCGGTTCCTGGATGTCCACGACTGGTCCTACGGTTTCGACTTCGCCGGAAATAACTGCGGCATACTGGATTCCGACTACGAGACCGAGCTCACCGACGGCGACGTGTACTCGATCGGCGCGGACGGCGGCGGCAACCTGTACGTGGTGCTCAGCAACGGGCAGGTCGCGATCTGGTTCCACGAGGAGGAAGTGGTCGAGGAGGGCACTCGTTTCGACGACCTCGATGTCTTCCTCTGGTCGGTGGTGCGTTACCACGCGGTGCGGGCCGGGGTGCTGGAGCGCGAGGCGGTCGAGGCGGACTTCCTGGCGCTGGGACAGGACGGCGCGCTCGAGCCGAACCTCGGGTTGCTGCGCTTGATGAAGTAGCGCGCGCTCAGTCTTCGCCCGCTCGCCGCTGAAACGGTAGCTCGGCTCGGAAGACGTCCCGCAGCCAGGGAGCTCGGCGGTGATGCGGGCGGCTGCGGTCGGCCCAGAGCGGATTGGATTCGTCACGGCGGTAGACCGCGAGTTGCCCGGCGATGCGGAAGTGCAGTCGGGTGGCCTTGCCGACCACCTCGCCATCGGTCGCCAGCGCCTCCGGCGTGGGTAGCTGCACGAAGAGTTCGGGCAACTGGCGTTCGCCGTAGACCTTGCTGTGGCCGATCGCCGCCAGCAACAGCGCGAGTACGGCGCGGGTGCGCGACCAGCGCAGATCGGCGCGCAGCCAGCGGATATCGAGTAGTCCGGCGTCGAGCCGGTCACGGAAGGCGGGCACCGCGCCGTGCGGGTGGTAGGGACCGTTGCCGACGAACAGGAACCACACCCGCTGCCAGCGTCCGTCCAGGCAGATCTCGATCGGCTCGGCCCGGCGCAGGGTCACCACGAGCGCGGCGGCGAAGGCGGGCCATTTGCCCCAGCGTGACTGCCACTTCTCGCGCAGCTGCACCAGGTCCGGATAGGCGCCGAGGCTGGCGGTGTTGATCAGATGCCGGGTGCGGGAACCGGTGTCGTCCTCGCATTCGACGCCGGCGATGTCCACCGCCACCGCCTCGCCGACACCGGTGGCATCGATTACTTCGCGCAGGTCGTAGACGCCGAGATCGCGGGCGAAGTGGTTGAGCGTGCCGGTGGGGATGACGACCAGCGGCAGCTCGTGGCGCAACGCGACCGCGGCCACCGCGGCCACCGTGCCGTCACCACCGGCGACGCCGACCGCAAGCACCGGTTCACCGTGCTCGGCGATGGCCCGCTCGAGCTGGTCGGCACAGTCCAGATCGGGCTGCGTGCGCAGCACGGTGGCGGCGGGCAGGGCCGCGACCACGTCGTCGGTGGGATCGTAATTCGGGTCACCGGACACCGGATTCACCATGACCACCAGGCCTTTGCCCTCCACCAGCGCGGGCACTTCGCGAACCGGGCGGGCCTGCGCCTCATCGGATTCGCGTACCGGCCACCAGCGTCGCGTGGCCAGGGCGACACCGGAACCCACGGCCGCTCCGACGAGCACATCGGAACTCCAGTGCACACCGGTGTGCACCCGAGAGTAGGCGACGGTGGCGGCCAGCGGGGCGACAGCCAGTGCGGTACGGGGACTTTCCAGAGCGACAGCGGTGGCGAATGCCGCGGCGCAAGCGCTGTGTCCCGAGGGGAAGGAGGAGGAGCGCGGAGTCGGAACGAGTCGCCGGTGCACCGGCAGGAGTTCGGCGGCAGGCCTGCGCCGGGCGATCAGCGATTTGAGGCCCACGTTGACGACGAGACTGGCTCCGGCGACGGAGACGACGCCGCGCAGCGCGGCCCGCCGCGGCGCGCCTTGGCGGGAGGCGAGCAGCGTCGCGAGAACCAGCCAGAGTCCGCTGAAATTCGCGCTGCCGGTGAGCCGCAGCAATCCGTGGTCGACCACCGAGGCAGGCAGTTCGGCGACCGCGCCGCCGATCGCTCGATCGATTCGTCCGATGCCGTGAAACTTCCGGCGCACCCAGCTACTCACTCGTCCGACATTACCGATCACCGCGCACACAAACGTGGACGCACAGCGGACTGCCGCGGTGTCGGCGAGACCCAGGGCTCGGCGAGAGGTCGTTGAGCCGACACCTGCCACGAGAACCGGTGTTGCAAAGGAATTCTCGAGACGCCGACTGCCAGTTGCCGGGAATCCGAAAGGGACGCCGATGAAGACGATCGTCGGTGCGGGCGGTGACAGTGATCGCCGTGAGCGTGGCGGCTACGGGTTGACCGGGCGATGTGTCGATCCCGGCTCCCGCATGGCAGCTCGGCGGCGCCCGCGGTCGCGACGATTTGTTGTCGCCGGATCTTCTGATCGCCGATTCGTCCGCACTCCGCGCAGCACGCGGCTATCGTAGCGATGCGAGATTGCTGAAAAGTTGCTGATGCGCCGAATCGGCGGTTGGGCGCGGCATGTCTCAGTTGCTGAAGCCATTGCCGGGCAGGGGATACCGCCATGGCGTCGGTCGGCGCGAGGTGTGCGGCGGCGAGGTCCGGCATCGGCGACGGCGGCGCATATGCAACCGATGGTTGCGCTATGCCCGGTGGTCGACTAACGTCAAGCGCAACCAAACGTTGCATATGGAGGTCGTGGATATGGAGTACGGCAGCATCGAACGCGAGATACACGTCGACGCCTCGCCCGAGGTGGTCTTCGAGGTCGTCAGCAGCCCGGAGCACATCTCGGAATGGTGGACCGACGAAGCCGAGTTCGATACGGCGCCCGGTGCGGTCGGCGAACTCGTCTGGGGCGACCGCGTCGATGTCGTCCCGATCAGGGTGGTGCGGGCCGAGCCGCCGCGATTGTTCTCGTTCCGCTGGTGCTATCCGGGCGGCGCGATCGACGATTCCGCCGGCTCGCTGCTGGTCACTTTCGAACTCACCCCGTCGGGCGCGGGCACCAGGATCCGGCTCACCGAGACGGGGTTCCGGGAAATGGGTTGGGAGGTGGCGAAACTCGAGGAGCAGTACCGCGACCACAGCGTGGGATGGGACACCTTCGTCCCCCGCCTCGGGGAGTACATCGTGCGGCTGGTGTCGACGCCGTGACCGCCGCAGTCGACGACGACCTGTGGTCCGCCATCGGGGACCCGATGCGCAGGCGGATGCTCGATCTGCTCCTCGCGGAGGGGAACGGTACGGCCACCAGCCTCAGTGAGCGGCTGCCCGTCACGCGGCAGGCGGTCGCCAAACATCTCGTCGTGCTCGACCGCGTCGGTTTGGTGCACGGCACGCCCGCCGGGCGGGAGCGGCGGTACCGGGTGGACGAGGCGCAACTCGCGCGCGCGGTCGCTCAGTTATCCGCGGTCGGGGCGGCGTGGGACGCCAGGCTCCGGCGTATCAAGCGCATCGCGGAGGCGATTCAGCGCAGACAAGACCAGCAGTGAGATCACGCGGTTACGAGAACAATGGAAAGAGGAATCGAAATGGTGGACATTCTGCACAAAGTGGGCATCAAGTCGCCGGTGGACGAGGTCTACGCCGCCTTGACCACCACCGAGGGGCTCGCCGGGTGGTGGACGGCCGATACCGAGGGGGACGGCGGCGAGCTCGGCGGCTTGCTCGAATTCCGCTTCGCGGCAGGTGGATTCGACATGCGGGTGCGCGAGCTCGACCCGGGAAAGCGAGTGCTGTGGGAGGTGGTCGGCGGGCCTGATGAGTGGATCGGGACCCAGGTGGACTGGAGCCTCGAGCAGGCGGGCGACTACACCACCGTGCTCTTCGCGCACCGGGGGTGGAAGGAGCCGGTGGACTTCATGCACCACTGCAGCACCAAGTGGGCGGTCTACCTGCTGAGCCTGAAATCGCTGATCGAAACTGAGAAGGGCGCTCCGCATCCCCACGACGTCAAGATCGACAGCTGGGATTGACGCGCCGCGCGGGAAGGTCGGGGGCACCGCGACGGCATTTCGCACCGGCGGCATCGCCACCGGTGCGGATGCTGTCGCCCGTCGGCCGGTCGGCGTACCTTGGCGTGAGCCGTACGAGCTCGATGGCCGCACGTTTCCGATGCGCGGTCAGGGGGTGAGGATGGTCTTCCCGATGGCCGTGCGGTCTTCGAACGCCCGATGGGCGGTCGCCGCTTCGGCCAGGGGCAGCACCGTGCCGATGACGGGGGTGAGTTCACCGCGCACCGTGAGGTCCTCGGCTCGGCGGGCCAGCTCCGGCCACCGTTGCGGGCGATATCCGAGGCTGAAGGGAATCAGCGAGGCGCCGACCGGTAGGAGTTGCTCCGAGCTGATCTCGACCGCGACGCCGCTGGCCGAGCCGAAGACCACCATGCGGGCGCGCGGTTTCGTGAGCAGGCTGTAAGCCTCCCGAGCCGTCTGTCCGCCGACGGTCTCGAGCACGACCGACACCGGACCGGCCTCCTCGGTCCATCCCGGTCGCGTGTAGTCCACGGTGGCATCGGCGCCGAGGTCGGCGGCCAGCTGCCGCTTCGCGGCCCCGCTCGCACCGGCGACGACCCGGGCTCCGGCTCGTTTGGCCAACTGGATCAACAGGGTTCCGATTCCTCCGCCTGCCGCCTCCACCAGAACCGTGTCCTCGGGCCCGATCTCCGCGGCTTCGATCAATCCCACGGCCGTCGCGCCCTGGCCGAGCAGCGCGAGGGCTTGATGCTCGCCGAGGCGATCGTCGAGCGGTACGGCCGCCGCTGCCGGAATGCGCACCAGCTCCGCGTAACTGCCGGAGGCGACCGTGCCGACCACTCTTTCGCCGATGCGGCGGGTCTCGACGCCGGGACCGACCGCGGCCACCGTCCCGGCTACTTCGATGCCGGGCGTGTGCGGCAGCGGCAGGCCGAGCGGATCCGGGGTCACCCCGGCGCGCACCTGCACCTCGAAGTAGTTGACTCCGGTGGCCGTGGCCCGGACGAGCAGCTCGCCCTCGCCCGGCGTGGGATCGTCGACCTCCTCGACTCGCAGCACTTCCGGGCCGCCGTACTCGTGATAGCGAACTGCGCGCATGGGATCCACCCTTCCGGATACGGACTATCGGTCCGTTTAGTGTGTCGCTATGATACGGACTGTGGGTCCGCTTATGTCAACTGGAGGTCAGCGATGCGCGCCGACGCCGAACGCAACCGGGTCGCGATTCTCGCCGTAGCCGGGCGTCTGATCTGCGATGAGCAGCGCGACAACGTCTGCATGGACGAGATCGCGGCAGCCGCCGGAGTCGGGAAGGGCACGCTGTTCCGCCGATTCACCGACCGCGAAGGGCTGATTCGCGCGCTGTTCGACGACCGGACCGGCCGGGCTTGGGCGGCCGTCCGCGACCTCGCCGCGGATCCCGCCGTGCCGGTGGACGAGCGGATACAGACCTTCGTCGCCACGGTGTTCGACCTCACGGTGGTCGAGTTGCAACCGTTGACGCGCGCCCTGCCCGACGGCTGTCGGTCCGAGACCTGGGCGCCGTGGCGGGCGCTGCTGGCGGAGTTGATCGCCCAGGTCGTCCCGGATGCCGACGCGGAGTTCCTGGCCATGGCGATCTTCGCGAGCATGCGTCCGGAGATCACCGACATGACCTCCCCGCAACGCCATCGGGAGGGCGTGCTCGCCTTGACGGCTCGCGTTCTCGGGTCAGGGTAGCGGCGTCGATCGCCGCCACCCTGCTCGCGAGCGCCCGGTCAGGCGCCGACGTAGGCCGCGAGATGTTCGCCGGTGAGAGTGGAGCGGGCGGCGACGAGGTCGGCGGGAGTGCCCTGGAAGACGACCCGGCCGCCGTCGTGTCCCGCCCCAGGACCGAGGTCGATGATCCAGTCCGCATGCGCCATGACCGCTTGGTGGTGCTCGATGACGATGACCGACTTGCCGGAGTCGACGAGCCGGTCGAGCAGGCCGAGCAACTGCTCGACATCGGCGAGATGCAGGCCGGTGGTCGGCTCGTCGAGGACGTAGACGCCGCCCTTCTCGGCCATGTGCGTGGCCAGCTTGAGCCGTTGCCGCTCGCCGCCGGACAGCGTGGTGAGCGGCTGACCGAGGCTGAGATAGCCCAGCCCGACGTCGGCGAGCCTGCTCAGGATGGCGTGCGCGGCCGGGGTGCGGGCGGCCTCGGTGCCGAAGAACTCCTCGGCCTCGAGCACCGACATCGCGAGCACTTCGCTGATGTCGCGGCCGCCGAGGTGGTATTCCAGCACCGACGCCTGGTATCGCTTGCCCTCGCACTCCTCGCAAGTGGTGGCGACACCTGCCATCATCCCCAAGTCGGTGTAGACGACGCCCGCGCCGTTGCAGGTGGGGCACGCTCCTTCGGAATTGGCGCTGAACAGCGCGGGCTTCACCCCGTTGGCCTTGGCGAACGCCTTGCGGATCGGCTCGAGCAATCCGGTGTAGGTCGCCGGATTACTGCGCCGCGAGCCGCGGATGGGCGCCTGATCCACCGCGACCACGCCTTCGCCCGCGGGGATGGACCCGTGCACCAGCGAGCTCTTGCCGGACCCCGCCACGCCGGTGATGGCGACGAGCACACCCAGCGGAACGTCGACGTCGACATCGCGCAGGTTGTTCGCTTTCGCGCCGCGGATCTCGAGCTTGCCGCTCGGCTCGCGCACGGTGGCCTTGAGCGCGGCCCGGTCGTCGAAATGGTGGCCGGTGACGGTGCCGCTGGCCCGTAGCCCCTCGACGCTGCCCTCGAAGCAGACGGTGCCGCCCGACGTGCCCGCTCCCGGACCGAGGTCGACGACATGGTCGGCGATCACGATCGTCTCCGGCTTGTGCTCCACGACGAGCACCGTGTTTCCCTTGTCCCGCAGCCGCAGCAGCAGGTTGTTCATCCGCTGGATGTCATGGGGATGCAGGCCGATGGTCGGCTCGTCGAAGACGTAGGTGACGTCGGTCAGCGAGGAGCCGAGGTGGCGGATCATCTTGGTGCGCTGGGCCTCACCGCCCGACAGTGTGCCGGAGGGCCGGTCCAGCGAGAGGTAGCCCAACCCGATCTCCACGAACGAGTCGAGAGTGTGCCGCAGCGCGCCCAGCAGCGGCGCCACCGACGGCTCGCTGAGGCCGCCGACCCATTCGGCGAGGTCGCTGATCTGCATCGCGCAGGCGTCGGCGATGCTGATCCCCGCGATCTTCGACGAGCGCGCCGCCTCGGTGAGCCGGGTGCCGTCGCACTCGGGACAGGTCGTGAAGGTGACCGCGCGGTCCACGAACGCCCGGATGTGCGGCTGCATCGCCTCCCGGTCCTTGGACAGGAACGACTTCTGGATCTTGGGGATCAGCCCCTCGTAAGTGAGATTGACCCCCTCGATCTTCACCTTGGTGGGCTCTTTGTAGAGGAAGTCCTGCATCTCCCTCTTGGTGTACTTGCGGATCGGCTTGTTCGGATCGACGAAACCCGACTCCGCGTAGACCCGCACCGTCCAGAAGCTGTCCGACTTCCAGCCCGGGATGGTGAACGCGCCTTCGGTGAGCGACTTGGAATCGTCGTAGAGCTGGGTGAGGTCGATATCGGACACCGAGCCCCGGCCCTCGCAGCGCGGGCACATCCCGCCGGTGATGCTGAAGCTGCGGCGCTCCTTCACGGTCCTTCCGGAACGTTCGGTCGTGACCGCGCCCGCCCCGCTGATCGAGGCGACGTTGAAGGAGAAAGCCTGGGGCGAGCCGATGTGCGGCTTTCCGAGCCTGCTGAAGAGAATGCGCAGCATGGCATTGGCGTCGGTGGCGGTGCCGACCGTGGAGCGCGGGTCGGAACCCATGCGTTGCTGATCGACGATGATCGCGGTGGTCAGCCCCTCGAGCACGTCGACCTCGGGCCGTGCCAGCGTCGGCATGAAGCCCTGGACGAACGCGCTGTAGGTCTCGTTGATCAGCCGCTGCGACTCCGCGGCGATCGTGCTGAACACCAATGAGCTCTTGCCCGAGCCGGAGACGCCGGTGAACACCGTCAGCCTTCGCTTCGGAATCTCGATGCTGACATCCTTGAGGTTGTTCTCGCGCGCGCCGTGCACGCGGATCAAATCGTGGCTGTCCGCGGCGTGCGGCGCGGGCGACTGCGTGTCCGTCGTCGTGGCCGTGCTCATCGTGTCTCCATCTGTCGGGCGGGGCCGCCTGCGCGGCCGGCGTCGCCGGGCTCGGTTCGATCGGTTCGTGCCGGGCGGTCAGCGCAGCTGCTGGATGCGGATCAGGTTGCCCGCGGGATCGCGGACGGCGCAGTCGCGCACCCCGTACGGCTGCTCGGTCGGCTCCTGGACGATCTCCGCGTCGTTGGCCGCCAGCCGTTCGAAAGCGCCATCCAGATCCTTGGTTGCCAGCAGGATGCCGCCATAGGTGCCCTTCGCCATCATCTCGGTGATGGTGCGGCGCTCGTCGTCGGTGATGCCGGGATCTGCGCCCGGCGGATGCAGGACGATGGATGTTTCCGGCTGGCCGGCGGGGCCGACCGTGAGCCAGCGCATCCCTTCGTACCCGACGTCGTTGCGGACCTCGAAGCCGAGGATGTCGCGGTAGAAGGCGAGGGCCGCGTCCGCGTCGTCGTGCGGCAGGAAGCTCGCGTGAATGGTGATGTCCATGGCAGTCAGGCTAATTGCGGCTCGGTAACCGGTGCTTCTCGATTCCTGATCGGTCTGGTCACCTGTTTCGACACGCACGAGGGTATCCCCGCCGTGGCGCGCGCCGCCTCGCGCCGGTAGACGCTCGGCGGCACACCGACCAACTCGGTGAAGCGGGTGCTGAAGGTGCCCAGCGACGAGCAGCCGACCGCGAAGCACACCTCGGTGACGCTGAGGTCGCCCCGCCGCAGCAGCGACATCGCTCGTTCGATGCGCCGCGTCATCAGATAGGAGTACGGCGACTCGCCGTAGGCGAGCCGGAACTGGCGGCTGAGGTGCCCGGCCGACATGTGCGCGTCGCGCGCGAGCGCCTCCACGTCCAGCGGCTGCGCGTACTCGCGATCGATGCGGTCGCGAACGCGGCGCAGCCGCGCGAGGTCGTGCAGGTGCTGCGTGGCGGCGGGTCGGCTGGTCACTTACGCGATCGTGCCACATGGCGGTGACAAGCCGAGGTGCTACCAGAAGGTCGCCGAGAGCTCGTACTCGGCGAGCGCGGACCGCACCAGCTCGGTGAGCTGCTCGGTGTCCAGCAGGGCAGGCGGGTGGAACCCCATGACGCGCATCGTGATCTTCTCCGCGGCCTCGACCAGCGCGACGTACAGATTGCCGCCGCGTTTGGTCACGACGCTCCGCGCGTCGAGGCTCTGATTGACCAGGCCGATCATCATCGCCGAGGCCGGGCTGCCGTCGATGCGCAGGATTTCGGGGTCGAGCTTGCCGAGGCTGGAGCACACCGTGGAGGCGGGGTCGGTGGCGGCTTGCCGGGCCAGCCGGGCATACCGTCCGCGCGGCAGCGCCACCGCGACCGGGATCAGCGGCGGGACGTCCTGCCCGCTGGCCGCGGCCGCGGTGAGCTTTTCCTTCATCACCGAGCGCAGCGGAGCGAGATCGGCCGGTGCGCCGTCGTGCACGTCCACTTCGAAGGCGATGGAGGTCAGAGCGTTCGCCCGAAGATCGTCGGCGGTGCGGGTGCTGACCGGCATCATCATGCGCACCCGGCCCTCTTCGTCGGTGCGGCCGACCTCCGTCGCGATGGCGGTCATCATCGCCACCGCCAGGGTGGTGCCGGTTCCGCCTCGGGCCCGTGCCGCCGCATGCCACAGCTGCGCCGGGACCGTCGCGGTGACGGTCGGAAGCCGGAAGTCCGGCGCGTCGCCGGCGGTCCCGGTCCCGCCGCCGCGCCCGGTGACGGCCAACCGCAGCGCCAAACCGGCGGCGGAGGGTAACGACCTGGCTCGCCGCGCGGCATCGCGGAGATCACCGGCGAGCAGGCGCATCCGGCCGAATTCATCTGTGCGGTAGGACAAGTCGAGTCGCTTGTCCGCGACGGCGTCCGTGACCGCCGTGCAGAACGCGTGGCCGTCCGCGAGCGTGTGGGAAACCAGCAGCGACACCACGCTTTCCCCGTTGTCGAGGTGGGTCGCCGCCAACCGCCACGCGGGCCCGCCGAAGGTACGCAACTCGGCATTTCCCTGTTCGGCGATCCAGGCCTCCAGATCGCCCGAGGGAATGGGCTCCTCGGCGACCTCGAGCGGGCTGAATTCGACTCGGGTGGTCCACCGGTCCCCGGCGGCGGGGATCATCGCGGGCGCGACCGCTCTACCCAGCCTGCCGTGCCGCAACGCCTCGTGGAAATGCTCGAGCGCCGCCAGATCCACCGCACGGTCGTAGCGCCAGACCGCCTGTATCGCGAGGGTTCCCCCTAGCGCGGAGTGCCCACGGGCACTCACGCAATCGATATCGGTCAGGCGGTAGGTCACGCGAATCTCCCCTCGAGTACCGGACACCGGGGCGGGTCCGCACCGGCGTCGTCGCCGCCACAACTCGGCGCTACGACGATGAAGATCGTTCGAATGTCCGGTTTCGAGCTGTTCGGCCAACCAAGAGCATCCGGCCTGGCAACGCCGTGGTCAACCCTACTGGCGGGTTCGGTGATCACGGCACCCGGCGATGCGCCGCGCGAGCGGGTTCGGCCGCGGACGCCTTCGCTGTCCAGCGCGAACGGCTGAGCCGCCCGCTGTCCGGCCGACCTGCGGAAGGCGCCGGAGGGGGCGAGGCGGCCGAACCCGCGACGGCTCGAGCTGGACGTCTGACCACTTCAGCAACGGGTGGGGACTGCGGCCGGCTTCCGGTGCGGTCAGGCACCCGGAGTGTCGGCGGTGAAGATCTGTCGGGCATGTCGTGCGGAGTCGGTAGCCGACCACGGCGCCAGCGCCGTCGTGAACATCAACTCACACCACGACAGCGCGGGCACGGTCCCTCCGGCGAGGGTCGCGATCAGCGAGAGTTCGACATCGTGCCCCGCCCACGCGGCAAGCAGCCACGCCGTGTCGAGCCTGCCCAGGAACTCGTCGGTGCTGTCGGGTGGTCCAGGGCGGGCGTCGACCGCCAGGTGTACGACGGCGGCGACGGCGTGGCGTAGCCGGGCGTCGAGTTCGCCGCCATCGTGGACCAACAGCCCTTCCAGCGCGGTGCGCAACGTCGCGCCCGCATCGATGTGCCGGACGGTGTCGGTGGATGCGATGTCGCCGATCATCGGCGTGTCCTCCTCGGACTCTGGCGAACAGGGGCCGACGCCACGTAAGGGCGTACGCCGAAACCGGAGCGGCGGTCTACGAGACCGGCCAGCGAAGCGGTGCTCCACTCGAGCCATCCGTAGGTACTGCACCAGCCACGCGCCGGATTCTCTTTGGTGACGATGAATTCGAGGGCGAGGCCGGTGAGCACGGCGGTACGTTGCAGCGCCCTGATGTCGAGCTGCCGGTCGGTGACGATCAGGCGCAGCAGCGCATGGCCGAGACCTGCCTGCGTCTTCGCCTGGCCCGCGAGCCAGATGCCGCGCGCCGCGGCGGTTGTCGGGGCGGAGGCGGGCCGGCCCGCCACCATGTCGTCCGGCGGTGGTTCGAGGGGGCCGTACCACAGCGGCCTGCCTTCGGCGGCGCACACCGCGAACGTTCTTCGTTCGTCGTCGCCGCTGGCCGCCAGTGTGATGCGCGGCGTGGGATGAGCGTGTGCGGACAAGTCGGAATGCTCCTGTTCTAGTGATGACGGAGTTCGATCCGCCGGCGATCGGCTCGAAAATGAAATCGTCGATCGTTCCGGGGAATTTCTCGACCAAGATCTAATGCAATCCGCTCGGGTATGTCCATCTTCCCGACGCACCCTTTTGCGGATACATACCGCGCAGTGTCCGCCCTGGCGAGGATTTCTTCGGCGAGTGGTGATCCGGTCGGCGAGGAACGGAAGTCGCGGCGGCGCCGGTCGCCGGGAGGAATGAAAAGTACTGTAGGCCAACCTGTTACCGGAGTGCACTTGCGGTGTGTGATCTGTCTAACATGCCGGTCCAGTTGGTTTCATATCGTGATCGAATGCATTTAACATCGGTGCGCAGAGGATCTTCCCGGGGGTTGCTGCGGCAATGTCGCCCTGGCTTGTTCTTTTCAACGATCCGGACGCCGGAGGGGATTGCGGTCGCCGTCCTCGCCGGCATCACCTTTTCCTTCGATGTGTCCCGTCGTTCAACACAGTTGTCAGAGGAGTGGATCAGTGACGCACCGAGTATCGGGCAGAATCGACAGTGGCCGCCCCGAGCCGCCCAGCTTCGGAAGTATGCTGCGCCGCCTACGTGACGAACGCCGGGTGTCGCGGGAGAAACTCGCGTTCGCGGCCGGAGTGAGCGCGAGCTATGTCGCGCACCTGGAAAGCGGCGAGCGCGCCCGTCCCACCATGGTCGTCGTGGAGGCGTTGGTCGGTTATCTGAAACGCGTGAAAGCGCTGACCGATGCGGAGCGCCGCCACTTGTACGAGTTGGCCGGTCTCTCGATCAGCAGGTCGCCGTCGATAGCCGAGTTGTGCGCCGAGATCACCGAGGACATGCGGCAGGCGCTCGTCGCGCAGGAGCCGGGCCTGGCGGGCTTCGTCGATACCCGATGGAATGTTCTCGCCTGTAACAGGCCGTTTGCGCGCGCGTTTCCCGGCCTGGTGGACGACATGAACATCCTGCGATGGTTTTTCGGCAACCCGCTGTCGCGCCGGGTGATCGTGGAATGGGAGCGGGAGGCCGGTCTGATGGTCCGCTGGCTGCGCGGCCTCATCGGACCGGCGGCGGAATCGGAATGGCCTGCGGATCTGCTCGCCGAACTCGCCGAGTACGCCGACTTTCGCCGGATGTGGGCAGAAGGAATAGCCGTTTACGGCAGAGAACGGTCCGCGATGCATTTCCGTGATAACGAGACCGGAACACAGCACGCGGTGCATGTTCAAGTCTTTCGTCTGGACTCGGGCAACTATCCGGGGTGGATTCAGTACTACCTGGGCACCTCGGTGCCGCAACGCGCTCCCAGCGCGCTGCTGGAGTTGCCGATCTGCGGCGCCGCGAACCCGTAGCGCTGCGCCCCGCGGACCACGAACTCGTTGCGGAGCAGGACCAGGGCCACGGTGGCATCGGCGGATGCAGGGCTTCGGGGACGGCTTCACCTCGTGCGATCGCGCGGCCCAGGAGGGCCGGCCATGGGGCCGGCGTCGGCAGATGGCGTTCGTGTCGGTTCCGGCCCGTGCGGCGACCTCGTCCATGGTGAGTGCGGCGTATCCGGAATTCGAGGTGCGATCAATGCAACGTTCGGGACCGTGGTCACGATGAGTTGGCCGTGCAAGGGAATGCGATTGTGCGCCAAGCGCCTTCAACGGCGGGTTTCGGCGCCTACACCGTTGTCGACGTGGAGACCTCGGGTCTGCGGGCCGAAGAGCATCGGGTGCTTTCGGTGGCGGCATTGGTCCTGGACGCCGACGGCCAGGTCGTCCATGAATTCCATACGCTGGTCGATCCGGGCTGCGACCCGGGGCCGGTGCACATCCATGGCCTGACGGCCGAGATCCTGCGCGGCTCACCGCGATTCGAGCATGTGCGCGAACCTCTTTCGGCCCTGCTGGCCGGCCGGGTGATGGTCGCGCACAACGCGCACTTCGACTACCGGTTCCTCGCCAGCGAATTCGGCAGGACCGGCGCCGATCTGCCGGTGGGTCGCCGATTGTGCACGCTTGCCCTCGCGCGGCGGGTCGCGCCGCCGACGCCGGATTGCAAACTCGGCACGCTCGCGGCCTATTACGGGATTTCACGTTCGAAAGCGCACGACGCGTTGGACGACACCCGCGTCCTGGCCGGTGTGCTCAGAGCGCTGATCGCCGATGCGGCGCGGCTCGGCATCACGCCGCCTCTGCTGCGCTGCCCGCCGAAGGAGAACTACCAGAGCGCGTGGGGTCTGCCGACCGAGCGGACGGGCCCGAAAACACCGTGTCCTTACACGTATCCGGGCCGGTTCGAGACCGGTGGCGCTCTCGTCCAGGGAATGAAAGTGGCCTTCACCGGCGATACCGCGACCGATCGGGACGCCCTGGTCGCCCGTGCCGAAGCGGCCGGACTAGAGGTGACCAGCGCGGTGAGCGGTCGCACCAGTGTGCTCGTCACCAACGCGCCGAATTCGACCAGCGGCAAGGCTCGCAAAGCCGTCGAGGTCGGCACCCCGATCGTCAGCGAGAACAGATTTCTGTTGTTGCTGGAGCGTGTCGAGCCGGGTGAGCGCAAGGGCGATCAGGTGGCGCGAACTTCTTCGACACATCGTCGACCGTCGCGTGTGCCGGTCGCACCCGGTGGCCCCTTGGCTGGACGCCGGGTGCTGGTGCTCGGTGGAACGCATGGCGGTGCCGCCGCAGCCCGCTCACGGATCGCCGAGCTCGGCGGCTCCGCGGCGGTGAACATGTCCGGGCGGGTAACCGACGTGCTCGCGCTGACCGGAGGCCACGCCGACCGGCGCTGCGTACGGGCCGCCGAACTCGGCATCCCGGTGCACGGCGCCGAATTGCTCTCGGCGCCGCAGCCTTCCGACGCGTCGCCGGCATCGCGTCGCGCGGTCGCCGAGCCTCTTGCGCTGATTCGTGGTCAGGTGATCGATCTACCGATCGACGACTTCGGCATCGATTGGACGATCCGAGCGTCGTGGGCCTACAGCGGCAGCGGGGCGGTTGACCTGGTCGCGTTCCTCGTCGACGGTGACGAGCAGGTGGCGGGCGACGACGACTTCGTCTTCTACAACCAGCCCGAGACTCGGGGCGTGCGTCTCGTCGCCGAGGGGCCCGACGAGCAGTCCGTCGCGATACGGCTGGATCAGCTGCCGCGATATTGCCGCCGGATCGTGCTGGCCGCCGCGTTGGACGACGCGGAGGCCACCTTCGGTGATGTCGGCGCGATCGAGGTCGAGGCGATGCCTGGCGCGGAGGCAGGCGTTGTCGCGCGCGCGACGATGGACGCGGCCACCGAGGAACGGACGTTGGTGCTCGCCGAGGTCTACCTGCGTGGCGACGTCTGGCGGTTGCGTGCGGTGGGCCAGGGTTATCCGACGGATCTCGCGGTGCTGGCGCGCCAGTACGGGGTGGATGTGGCGGAGTGACGTCGCGGTGGCGGCGAGCCGGTAGGGTGGCACGGCCGTGACCGGCAGTGCAATCAGGTGGCCGCCGCCGACGGCCTGGGCTGCTCGGCGCCGGAAACCGCTGTCGTTCGCGGTCGTCCGGCTTCCCCTGCTGCCGTTGGATTTCCATCCGGTGGCGCGCTGTCGAACACTTGCGCAACTGATTGACGTATCCCGATGGGCGGGTTTCTAATGATGGATGGCGCAATTCGTGCGCCGGTCGACCGACGAAGCGAGGTGAGCGGCAGATGCCGGATGACAGTATCGACGTCTACAGCCGGGCCGCTCTCGCGAAACAGGTTGCGCCGGCGCGTCGTTGATCCGCGTGTGATCGCCCGCCGGGCAACGGCGCCCATCGGCCGACACGGTACGGACCTCAACCTTCGTCATCTCTCCGGCGCGTAAGAGCGGCGCGTCCGGGTTCGGCCGATACGTGGCCCCCGACCCGCGGCGCCGCCCGATCACGTCGCTGCTCGCCCCTGCGTGCGTCCTCGGTACCGGAGGAGCGCGCCAGCCCCGCACGATAGCAAGTATTGGAGCACCCACTATGGCCACATTGCCCGAGAAAGCCGAAACATTGCCTCGCACAACAGATCCGGAACGGCGGCAGCAGGCGGGATCCGCGGTGCGCTCCTTTCGCGGGCAGCGGTAGTCGATGACGACCTTTCTCGGTGCCGTGACCGCCGACCACTTCGATACCGAAGTGCTCCAGCAGCATTGGATTCCGCTCGCCGCCGACGACGCCGACACCGCGGCGGTGCTGCGGGAACGGCTCGGCATCGACTTCACGTCCGCTCGCGATCAGGGCCTGGAGACCGACAGCTTTCGCTACTTTCCGGTGACGGCCGGATTCCGGCGTGGCGAGAACATCGAACAGGAGACGATCGTCTTCGCCCTGGGCGGTGAATTCCTCGTGACGCTGCAGCCGTCCGAGCATTTCGTCCCCTTCGACAAGGCGGTCGCGAAGATGCGGCGCGACCCGGCGCTCGCCGGCTCCGCGCACGGCGTGATGTACGCGCTGCTGTGGGCACTGAACGAGGCGTCGGAGCGGGTGCTACATCATGCGGGTGACGCCATGGAGGCGTTGCGCGACGAGATCGAGCGGACGATCACGGGCCGGGACCGGCGCGAGATCGAGCTCGCCGACCTGCGCGGCGTGATGTCGCGGATGAACGCGACCGAACGCATCGTCTCGCGCACTCAGGAGACCCAGCGGCAGCTGGCCCGCGCCGCGCGGCATCTGCTGGCCGACACGTCGTCAGGGAAGGCGGAACTCGACGAGGCGATCGGCATCCTGCTCGCCGACATCGACGGGGTGGGGCAGTATGCGGGCTCGGCGTACGACAACGTCCGCTTCTTGCAGCAATCCGTGACGATCTGCCTGAATGTGCGGCAGAGCGAGATCGTCAAGGTGTTCACCGTCACCACCGCGGTCGTCCTGCCGCCCGTTCTGGTCGTCGGCTGCTACGCCGCAGGTCTGCTCGACATCGCCGAATTGCCCTGGCAGCTGAGCCTTTTGATCACCGTGCTGCTGGCTCTGGCGGCGGCGGTGATTCCATCGGCCTATCTCGAGAAGCGGGGCCTACTGCGCTGAGCCCTCGGGCGCGCGCGCTTTTCCGGCGATCATTACCTCGCGCGTAATCGACTCTGGGCGCGCGGCGCGGCAAGGTTGGAGACAGCCGATCGGAAGACCCGAACGGTTGCCGAAAATCATTACCGCACAGGAGGATTCATTATGTCGCGCTACGAGGAAGCGGTCGATCGGTACTTCGCCGCGTGGAACGCCACCGACGAGGACGCCAGGGCCGCGGCGGTGGCGGCCGCGTGGGCCGAGGACGGCGCGTACACCGATCCGCTCGCGGAGGTGCGCGGGCACGCCCAGCTGGCGGCGGCCATCGGGGGCGTGCAGGCGCAGTTCCCCGGGTTCGAGTTCCGTCGCCTCGGCGCGGTCGACGGCCACCACGACATCGCCCGCTTCTCCTGGGAGCTGGTCTCCGCGACCGACGGCAGCGCCCCGGTCGCGGGTTCGGACGTGATCTCCCTCGGAGCCGACGACCGGATCACGAGTGTGCACGGTTTCCTCGACCGGGTGCCCACGGCGTAGCGCCCGGTGCCGGACCCGCGATCCGTATCCCGGCGACACGCCCGGCGCACCCGCGGCCCAGGTTGCGCCTGCGGCGAACACCGTGCGTCGTCCGCGGCGCGAGGGCATCCTGGACGCAGTAGTGCAATTCCGGCAAACAGGGTGGTGGTCGGCGTGGACAACGCCGCGTTGGATGCCTACTCCCGCACGGTGATCGCGGTGGCGGCGTCGGTGACGCCGCACGTGGCCAGCGTGCGGACCAGGCGGGGGAGCGGATCGGCGGTGGTCTTCACCGACGACGGGTTCCTGTTGACGAACGCGCACGTCGTCGGCGCGGCCCGCGAGGGTGAGGTGGTCTTCGCCGACGGGGTGGAATCCCGCTTCCACGTCGTCGGGGTGGATCCCCTGTCGGATCTCGCGGTGTTGCGCGCACGCGGCGGCGCGCCGGACGCGGTGCCGCTCGGAGATGCCGACCAGTTGGTGGTCGGCCAGCTGGTGGTGGCGGTCGGAAGTCCGCTCGGCCTGGCGGGTTCGGTCACCGCGGGCGTGGTGAGCGCGCTCGGGCGCGCGGTTCCGGTGGCTTCCCGCCGCGCCGGCCGCGTGATCGAGGACGTGATCCAGACCGACGCCGCGCTCAACCCCGGAAATTCCGGTGGCGCGCTGTCGGACTCGGCCGGCCGGGTGGTCGGCGTCAACACCGCGGTCGCGGGCATCGGGCTCGGCCTCGCCATCCCGATCAACGCGACGACGCGCCGGATCATCGGCACGCTGCACACCGAGGGGCGTGTCCGGCGCGCATACCTCGGCTTGGTCGGTGTGCCAGCGCCGCTGCCCGAGCCGGTCGCCGCGCGCACCGGGCAGGCCGCCGGGGTGCGCATCGTGGAGGTGGTCCGTGGCGGCCCCGCCGAGCTGGCCGGGCTGCGCCGCGGCGATCTGGTGCTGAGCGTGGCGCGGTCGCAAGTGCGTGACGCGCAGGGGATTCAGCGGCAGCTGTTCGCCGAGTCGATCGGCGTGCAACTGCCGGTCACCGTGCTGCGCAACGGAGCCATGGTCGACGTCTTCGCGGTCCCGGTGGAACTGGTGGCTGACTGAGCGCTGTCCAGCCGGTCGCCGGGACCGGCTCGGCGGTGGTCACCGGGCGTCCGCACCCGCCCACACTACCGACTCAGGAAGTGTCTTTCTGGGCGTCGATTGCCTGTTCGAGTCTGACGGACATGGCCGTGGCGACGAATCCGGGAATGGTAGGGGCGAAGAGCTTGAGGTAGGTGTCGATCCATTCGTGGCGCGCGACGAGGAACGGATAGTCGGTAGGGGCCATGTGGCGTACCGCGAGGATGGGCAGTGGTGCGTCGAGCGCCGGGAACGCCGGATTGTGCAGTCCGGGGTAGGTGCAGCCCGGATAGAACTGCCCGATCATCAGACCTTTGTCGACGAATTTGGTTTTCTGTTGTCGTTGCACCGCGTCGATCGAGGGGTAGTCGGTGAGGTCGGGAAAGACCGCGAGAACGGCTTTGAACAGCGACTCGGGCGCCTCCCGCGGTGGCAGGGCCGGGAACAGGTCGTACAGATCGTCGGCGATCGCGGTGATGCGCCCGATATCGATGTCGTGCCCATCGAAGTAGGCGGCCCACAGGTACCTGTGCGTGATGGCGTGGCTGGTGTAGGGGCAGACGGGACCGGGCCGGCCGAGATCCGGGTGGGAATGGCACAGGTATTCGCGGGTCCACCGACGGAGTTCGGGGAACCGGGGGTGGTCGGCGAGGCCTGTTTCCGCGTCGGGAGCGAAGAGGTTGACCGGCTGGACGCCGGAGCGTGTCCCGACTATGGGGTCGGTGTTCATCATCGGCTGGTCCTTGCTGAGATCGGAGGCTCCGGTGAGGGGACGGGGGTGCGGCGGAAGTGCTCGGTCAGGGTTGATCCGATGGCATGTAGCGCCTCAGGGTCGGTCATCCTTTCGTGCGCGACGGCAACACGGTGTTCGAAGATGCTGCCGGTGAGGTACTCCTGCCACGCGAGAGACGGAGAGGGGCCGTCGTCCGGGTGGCCGTCGACGGCGCTGAAGTAGAGCAGATCACCGTCGAAGAGTGCCGGTCGATGATCTCGGGTGAGGTCGACGAGCCGGGTGTAGTCGCCGTGCAGGGTCGCGAGATGCTCGGGTGTGAGGGCGGTGAAGAGACCGCCTTGCCGGTGCAGCAAGTCGGTCGCGGCCTCGACGGTGAGGTCGGCCGGAATTCGGGAACCGGCCACGCCGCCGAACTCGGTGAGCATGTCGCGGAGGGTGGGCAGGGGAGCTTGCGCGCTGCCCGCGTCGACAACGCGGGTGTCCATCATCGCCAAGGTGGCGACGGGTTCGCCCTCGCGACGAAGTCGCACGGCGATCGCGTGCGCGATGGTGCCGCCCAACGAGTAGCCGAGCAGGTGATAGGGGCCGTGCGGCTGGACCGATCGGATCTCCTGTACGTAGCGGGCGGCGAGTTGGTCGAGCGTGTCGAACCGCGCGGTGGGGTCGGTCAGCGCCGGGGATTGCAGCCCGTGGACGGGTCGCTGCGAGCCGAGGTGCTGCACGAGTCCGCTGAAACCCCAAGCCAAACCGATGGCCGGGTGGACGCAGAACAGTGGCGGTTCGACGCCGGTCGCGCGCAGGGGGAGCAGCACCGCGAGCGCGTCATGAGGGTCGGGTTCCTCGAACCCGCGCAGCCGAGCCTCGATGCGGCGGGCCAGCGATTCCGGTGTCGGGTCGCTGAAGACCCACTGAATCGGCACGGGTACCCCGGTCGACTCCTCCAGTCGCGCCACCAGTTGGGTCGCGGCGAGCGAATTGCCGCCGAGCGCGAAGAAACCGTCGTCGCAACCGGCTCGTTCGAGCTGGAGCGTTCGCGCGAACGCCGCGCAGACGGTGGCCTCCAGCGGCGTGGACGGCGCGCGGAACGGGGGGCGGTCCGGCGCGGGCAGGGCTTTGTAGTCGAATTTGCCGGTGCTGGTGAGCGGGATCCGGTCGAGGACGACGATGGCGGTGGGGATCATGTGGGTGGGCAGGCGGGTTGCGAGGTAGGTGGTCATGGCGCCGGTGTCGGGTGTGGTGTGCGGCGTCGGTACGACGTAGCCGGTGAGTTGGCCGGTGCCGTCGGGGCGGGTGTGCACGGTGACCGCGGCATAGGCGATGTCGGGATAGCCGCTCAGCGCGGATTCGACCTCGCCGGGTTCGACGCGGTTGCCCTGGACCTTCAACTGCAGGTCGCTGCGGCCCTTGTATTGCAGTCTTCGGTCGGCGGTCCACGCCACCAGGTCGCCCGTGCGATACATCCGCGTCCCGGGCCGCCCGTACGGGGCGGGGACGAATCGGCTCGCGGTGGTCGCGGGTTGCTTGTGGTAGCCGCGGGCGAGGCCCGGTCCGGACAGATAGAGTTCGCCGACCACTCCGAACGGAACGGGGCGGAGCTTGCGATCGAGTACGACGGCGGTGAATCCGCGGATCGGGCCGCCGATGGCGATCGGGCCGTCGACGGTGGTGGACAGCGGAGTGCCTGCGCAGCTCACGACCGTGGTCTCGGTGGCCCCGTAGCTGATGAGCACCGTGCGGCCCGGCGTCCACCGCGCCGCCAGCTCCGGCGGACACGGCTCACCGCCGATGACCAGGGTTTCGAGTCCGTCGGGATTCATCGCGGCGAGCATCGTCGGGGTGAGAGCGGCATGGGTGACGTGTTCCGCCCGGACCAGCTCGGACAGCCCGGCGCCGACCGGTGTGGGGGCGAGGATCAGCGTGGCCCCGCCGCATACGGCGCCGATCCATTCGAGGATCGAGACATCGAAGCTCGGCGAGGCGACAGCCAGTATCCGAGAGGACGGAGTGATGCCGAACCGTTGCCGCGTATCCGCGGCCAGGTTCGCTATCCCGGTATGTGTGACCACGACGCCCTTCGGGGTTCCGGTGGAGCCGGAGGTGTAGACCAGGTAGGCCGGGTGCTGTGGTCGTAGTGGGGCTGTTCGGTCGGCATCGCTGATCGCCGCGGAGGACACTTCTGCCGACGTCGCGGCGAAGGAGGTGCTGTCGACGGTCAGCCATTCGATGGTGTCCGGCAACTGATTTCGGTAGGGCTCGCGAGTAAGCCCGACCATGGCACCGGAATCCGTCAGGATGGTCGTGCTGCGTTCGCGCGGATGGCTGGGTTCCACCTGGACGAACGCGCCGCCGGTCTTTGCGACCGCCCACACGGCGATCATGGCGTCGATGGAGCGAGGTAGCGCTATGGCTACGAACGATTCCGGTCCTATCCCGGTGTCGATCAACACCCGCGCCCACCGGTTCGAGGTTTCGTCGAGTTCGCGGTAGGACAGTCGTGCGCCGTCGCAGACCACCGCTTCGGTCTCCGGTTCCATCGCGGCGGTCAGCACCTGCGGCAGCACCGACATCACCGCCCCGTGTGGCCCGCGAACGGGCACCAGCGCGGCCTGCTCGGCCTGCGACAGCAGCTGTAGCCGGGTCAGCGGCAGGTCGATGTGGTCCGCGACGGTGTCGAGCACGCGCAGCACGCGGTCGGCGATGGCGTCGATCTGCTGCCGGGTCAGCAGGTCGGGCAAGTATTTGAAGGTCAGGTGCAATCTGTTGTCCTGGTGCACGATCAGGCCGAGCGGGTAGTGCGCGGCATCGCGTCCGTGCACGCCCAGGACACGCATTCCCGCGATGTCGGTGTCTTCGGACAACCCGGTCGAGTCGATCGGGTAGGACTCGAAGGCCGTCACGGTGTCGAACATCGCGCCAGGACCGGCGATCTGCTGGATCTGGGCCAGGCCCAGGTGGTGATGGTCGAGCAGCGCGGCTTGTTCGGTCCGGATTCGCCGCACCAGTTGGGCGAGGGTTTCGCGGTGGTCCAACCGGACCCGCACCGGCACCGTGTTGATGAACAGCCCGATCATCGATTCGATGCCGGAGATCTGGGGCGGGCGCCCGGAGACGGTGGTGCCGAACACCACGTCGTCGCGGCCGGTCGCGTTGGCCAGCACGATTCCCCAGGCGGCCTGAACGAGGGTGTTGAGTGTGACCTCCTGTCGGTGGGCGGTGGCGACCAGCGCCGAGGTGCGGTCTTCGCCGAGCTGAACTCGTACGTCGCGCGTGGCGGTGGTGTGCCTGCGGCCGCGGTCCGCGATCGCCAGCAGAGTCGGCTCCGACACGCCGTCGAGTGCCCGCGTCCACGCGGTTTCCGCCGCGTTCCGGTCTTGGGCGTGCAGCCACGTCAGGTAGTCACGGAAGGGACGGCCCGGAGCGGGCGCCGTGGCGTCGTCGTCGCAGGCGTAGAGGGTCAGCAGCTCCCGGATGAGCAGTGGCGTGGACCAGCCGTCGATGAGGATGTGATGCATGCTCCACACCAGCCGGTATCGCTCGGGGGCGATGCGCACCAACGTCATGCGCAGCAGCGGCGCCGCGGCCACGTCGAAGCTGGCGCGCCGGTCGGCGGCCATGAGCTGATCCAGCGTGGCGGCGGGATCGTCGTGCTCGGCCAAGTCGATGAGGGTGAACGGCACGTCGACGTGCTTATGCACGACCTGGACCGCTTCACCCGCGCCGTCGCGCACGAACGCGGTCCGCAGGTTGGGGTGCCGTCCGACGAGCGCCTGCGCGGCGCGGCGCAGCCGCTCGGCGTCGACGTGCCCGCCGAGTTCCATGCAGAGTTGCACGATATAGGCGTCGAGGGCGCCGTCCGCGAGCTGAGCGTGGAACAGCAACCCGGTCTGCAGCGGCGTGAGCGGCCAGATGTCGTCCAGGGCCGGGTGCAGGCGCTCCAGCCGGTCGATCGTGTCCTGGCTCAGCTCGAGGAGGTCGAGGTCGGAGGGGGTGAACCCGCCGGCGCCGGGCCGGGACGCATAGTCGGCCAGCGCGGTCACCGCGTCGCGCCACAGTTCCGCGAGGCCGGTGACCTCGTCGGAGGTCAACAGACCGGTCGGATAGTCCCAGGCGGCGGTGAGAGCCGGCCCTTCCGGGGTGTCGGTGACGACCGCGTTGACTCCCAGCACGGATGCGGCGGCCGCGCCGGGGTTCTGGACTCCGCCGCCTCCGGCGGGCATCCACCCTGCCTCGCGCAACGCGGCGGGAATGGTGTCGTATCTGCCCATATAGTTGAAGCTCACCTGCGGCGCGGGCAGCGCACGCAGGATGCGGGCGGTATCGGCGTCGAGGTATCGCAGCAGTCCGTAGCCGATCCCGTGATCGGGAACCTGCCGCAAACGCTCCTTGACCGATTTGACGACAGCCCCGGCGGCGGGTCCGGCGGCGAACGCGTCGTCTATGTCGATGCCGGACAAGTCGAGTCGCACCGGATAGGTGGTGGTGAACCATCCGACGGTGCGCGAGAGGTCGGCGTGCGGGAGCACCGTGTCGTGGCGGCCGTGGCTTTCGAGGGTGAGCAGCGTTTCCGGCGCGGTGTCGCCGTGCTCGCGCCGCCATCGGGTCAGCGCCAGAGCGAGCCCCGCGATCAGCGCGTCGTCCACGTTGCCGCGGAAGGCCTCCGGCAGCGTGGTGAGCACCGCGCGGGTCGCCGCGATGGGCAGCTTCACCTCGACGGTCGCGACGGTGGCCTGCACGTCCACGGCCGGGTCGATCGGGCGTGCGCCGATCGGCGGGTCCGCGGCGTCGAGTGTGGAGCGCCACCAGTCGAGTTCGTCCCGGCGCGCGGCGGCGGTGTTCAGGGCATGCGCCCAGCGTCGCATCGAGGTACCGACAGGCGCGAGCCGCGGCGGTTGCCCCGCGCTGATCTGCGCCCACGCGATCGCGAGGTCCGGAACCAGGATGCGCCACGAAACGCCGTCGACGACCAGGTGATGCGCGACGATCAGCAGCCGTCCCGGCTGTCGCGCCCACTCGAACCAGACCAGTTGCAGCATGACACCTCCCGCGGGGTCGAGGCGCTCGGCCGCGGCGTTCGCCTCGGCGTCGGCGATCGCGGCGAAGTCGCTGCTGTCCGGCGCCGCGGTTACCGGCACGCGCCGGATCAGCCCCGCGGCGGGTGCGGCGGTCGGCGATACGTGCAGCGCCCAGCCGGACGCGTGCGCGGGGTCCGGGCGTAGCCGCGCCCGCAGCATGTCGTGGCGTTCGAGCACCGCTTGGACGGTGGCGCCGATTCCGGCGCTGTCGATACCGGCAGGCAGCGTGAGCATCGCCCACTGGCTGAAACGGTCGAAGCCACCGCGTTCGAACATCCAGCACATGATCGGCGTCAGCGGTATCTGTCCCACGCCTCCGCCGGGCAGTTCGGCGGGCAGGGCGGTGGCCTCGGTGCTGTCGCGCACGGCGACCCGGGCCAGCTCGGCGACCGTTCCGTGCTCGAACACATCGCGCGCTGAGAACAGCAGATCCGCCGCCTTGGCGCGCGCGACCAGCTGAATCGCCATGATGCTGTCGCCGCCCATAGCGAAGAACGAATCGTCCGCCCCGACCTCGTCGAGTCCGAGTACCTCCGCGAACAGTCCGGCCAGCGTCGTCTCGACCTCGGTGGCCGGTGCCCGGGATCCGGCACGGGGGGTGAAGTCCGGCTCGGGCAGAGCGGTGCGGTCCAGCTTGCCGTTCGCCGTCTTCGGTAGCGCGTCGATCACCACGACGGTCGCGGGCACCATGTGCGAGGCCAACCGCTCCGCGGCGAACTCGCGGACCGCGTCCGTGTCGAGTTCGGCGCCGGACTCGGGGACCACGTACCCGATCAACCGGTCGCCGGTGACCGTGCCTCGGCGCACGGCTGCCACCGCGTTCGCCACACCCGCGTACGCGAGCAGCGCCGATTCGACCTCGCCGAGCTCGATCCGGAAACCACGGATCTTCACCTGAGAATCCGTCCGGCCCATGTAGTCCAGCGTCAGATGTCCGGTCGGCGACCGCAGCCACCGCACCAGGTCACCGGTCCGGTACATGCGCTGCCCCGGTCCCGCGAACGGATTGGCGACGAACCGAGACGCGGTCGTGCCCAACCGGTTGCGATAGCCGCGCGCCAAAGCGGGACCCGCCAGATACAACTCGCCGACGACTCCGACCGGTACCGGCCGCAACCAGGTGTCGAGCACGATTTCCTGCACCCCGCGGATCGGGCTGCCGGTCGTCACGGCCTCACCCGCCACCAGCGGGCGCCCGGCGTCGGTCTGGATCGTGGCCTCGGCAGGACCGTAAGTGTTGAACAATCTGCGGCCCGGCGCCCACCGCGACACCAACTCCGGTGGGGGCTCCTCGCCGCCGATCACGACCGTCCCGAGGCCTCCGAGCCCGGCCGGATCGACCGTCGCCAAGGCCGTCGGCGTCAGCGCCGCGTGCGAAACCCGCTCCCGCGCCAAGATTTGCGCCAGCTCGTCCCCGCCGTAGACAGTCGGCGGCGCGATCACCAGTTGCCCGCCCGTCGCGAACGCCCAGAGGTATTCGAGTACCGCCGCGTCGAAACTCGGAGACGCGGCGTGCAGCACCCGCGTGCCCGGCCCGACACCCAAACGCGTGCATTGATCATCCACCAGATTCGCCAGCCCCTTGTGCGACACCACCACGCCTTTCGGCTCTCCCGTCGACCCGGACGTGTAGATCACGTACGCCGCGTGGTCGGGCCGCACCGGCCGTGTTCGCTCCTCGTCGCGCACCGGCGCTGCCGGGAATTCCGCCAGCTGCGCTTCGACCGCCGGTTCGTCGAGCACCAGCCATCGCACCGATCCGGGGAAACGATCCCGCCATCGCGACAGCGTGATCCCCACCGCCACACCCGAATCGGTGAGCATGTACGCGATGCGGCCGGCCGGATACTCGGGGTCCATCGGCGCGAACGCCGCCCCGGACTTCGCCACGGCCCAGACCGCCAGCACCGACTCGACCGACCGCGGCAATCCGACCGCGACGCTCGTCTCCGGCCCCGCTCCCAGGCCGATCAGCATGCGTGCCAGTCGATTCGACTCCGCATCCAGTTCACCGTAGGTCCACCGGCGATCGCCGCACACCGCCGCGACCGCACCCGGATCGTTCGCCACCGCCGCGGCCAGCAGATCCGGCAAGACCTGCGCCGACACCGTCGGACGACCCGACACGGGCGCCAACTCGCGGTATTCCGCGGAGGACAGCAGATCCAGCCGGGACAGTGGTAGATCCGGGTCGGCGGCGACCGCGCCCAGCACGCGCAGAACTCGACGCAGCGTCGCGTCCATCATGTCGTGGTCGAAGAGATCGGGCAGGTACTTGATGTGGAGACGCAATCGCGTGTCGACCTGGGCGACAACGCCGATCGGATAGTGCGCCGCGTCGGTGCCGCTCACATCGAGCAGCCGCATGCCCGCGATGTCGGTGTCCGCGGTGAGCCCGCCACGATCGACCGGATAGGACTCGAACACCGTCATCGTGTCGAACACCGCTCCCGGCCCGGCCACCCGTTCGATGTCGGTCAGGCCCACGTAGTGGTGATCGAGCAGCGCGGCTTGTTCGGCCTGGATCCGGTCGAGCAGCTGCCCCAAACTCTCGGTGCGGTCGAGCCGGACACGCACCGGCAGCGTGTTGACGAACAGCCCGATCATCGATTCGACGTCCGAAAGTTGCGGAGGCCGTCCGGAGACAGTGGTGCCGAAGGTGACATCCGTCCGGGATGTCAAGGCGCCCAACACAATCGCCCAGGCCGTCTGGACCACGGTGTTGAGGGTGACTCCGCGTGCCCGCGCAAGGTTCGTCAAGTCCGCGGTCTGTTCCTCGGTCAATTCGCCGAGGACATCTCGTGATTCGGTGTAGCGGCGGCGGGGGTCGGACGGAGCCATCAGAGTCGGCTCGTCGGCGCCGTCGAACGCACGGGCCCAGGCGTCGAGCGAAGCGGTCGGGTCCTGCCGCACCAGCCATGCCAAGAAGTCCCGATAGGGCCGGACACGAGGGAGCATCGCGTCGTCGCCGTCGGTGGCGTAGAGCACCAGCAACTCCCTCAGGAGCAGCGGCATCGACCAGCCGTCCAGCAGCAGGTGATGGTTGGTCAGCACCAGCCGGAAGCGCTCCGGCCCGATGGTGACCAGCATCCAGCGCAGCAGTGGGGCGCGCGACGGGTCGAACCGGGTCGCGCGGTCCTCGGCCATCAACCGAGTCCACTCTCGATCCCGTTCCCCGTCGTCCAGCCCGGACAGGTCCAGCTCCGTCCATGGCGCCTCGACGTCTTCGTCGACCACCTGCACCGGCCCGGTGTCGGTGACGAACGCCGCGCGCAGATTCGCATGCCGGTTCAGCAGCGCCTGCCCGGCTCGGCGCAGCCGCTGCGCATCGACTCGCCCACCCAGTTCGAGGACCAGCTGGACCACATAGGCGTCCACCGACTCCTCGGCGAACACCGCATGGAACAGCAATCCCTCCTGCAACGGAGTCAACGGCCAGACATCGCTCAGCGCCGGATATCCGGTCTCGAGCCGCTCGATATCGGACTGGGTGAGATCGACGAGGTCCAGATCCGACGGCGTCCGTCCGCCGGTCCCGGCGCGGCGGCTGTATGCCGCCAACGCGGTCAGTACCCGGCGCCACGACTCCGCCACCTCGTGCACCTGGTCGGCGGTGAGCACCCCGGCCGGATACGACCACTTCGCCCGCAGCCGCCGCCGGTCGCCGTCGTCCAGGACGAGGGCGTTGATGTCGAGCACCGCCGACATCGGCAGGTCCGGATCGAGCGCACCGGTGAACTCGGCGCCCGAGAGGTCCCCGCCGTCGTCCACCGGTAGCCATCCGGCCGACGGCGCTCCTCCGGGCACCTTCGTGGCGACGCGGCCGAGGTAGTTGAATCCGATCTGCGGTGTCGGCATGCTCTCGAGTTCCGGTCCGGTATCGGTGTTGAGATACCGCAGCAAGCCGTAGCCGATCCCGTGGTCCGGGACCTTGCGCAACTGTTCCTTCACCGACTTGACCGCTGCCCCCAGCGCGGGCCCGCCCGCGGTCGCGTCGTCGACATCGATGCCGGACAGGTCGAGGCGCATCGGGAAACTCGTGGTGAACCAGCCGACCGTCCGGGCCAGATCCGAGCCGGGAACCGCGCGCTCCTCGCGGCCGTGCCCTTCCAAACCGATCACGACGTCCGCGAGATCGCCGGACGCGACCGTGTCGTGCTCGCGCCGCCACTTCGTCACCGCCACCGCCAGCGCGGCCAGCAGCCCGTCGCTCACCTCGCCGTGGAATGCCGCGGGCACGGTGGTCAACAACGCCTCGGTCACCTCGGGGGGAACATCGATCTCGACCGTGCGGGCAGTGGCGGCGACATCGATCGCGGGGTCGAGGGAGCGGGATCCGATCACCGGATCGTCTCCGGCGGCCATCGCTTTCCAGAATCCGAATTCGGCGCGCCGCTCGGCGCTTCCGGCCGATTCGACCAGCCCGTGGGCCCACCTGCGCATGGACGTCCCGACCGGGGCCAGCTCGGGTGGTTCGCCGGACTCGATCCGCGCCCACGCGATCGCGAGATCCGGCACCAGCACCCGCCAGGACACTCCGTCGACGGCCGTATGGTGCGCCACCACCAGCGCCCGGCCCGGCTCCGTCGTGGCTACCGGGTCGAACCAGACCACCTGCAGCACGACCCCGGCGCCCGGATCGAGCCGGTCCGCGGCGGCGTCCAACTCCGCCGCCACAGAAGCACGGAACTCGGCGCTTCCCGGGGCTTCCGGCATCGCCACCCGACGGATGACGTCCTCGGCTCGAATCGCCCCGGCGGGCAAGGCTTCCCACGCCCAACTTCCGTCGTCGGTCGGGCGCAGCCGCGCGCGCAGCATGTCGTGCCGATCGAGTACCGCCTGCACCGTGCCCACCAGCTGCTGCCGGTCGATCCCCGGCGGCAGTCCGAGCAACACCGCCTGCGAGAAGCGGCCGAACCCCGACCCGGCCCGCTCGAGCAGCCACCGGACGATCGGCGTGACCGGCACCGGCCCCACGCCTCCGCCGGGCAGTTCGGCCGCGAGCGCGGTCGCCGCGGTGCCGCCGCGGACGGCGACCTCGGCCAGCCCGGCGACCGTCTTGCGGTCGAACACGTCGCGCGGGGTGAACACCACACCCGCCGCCCTGGCTCGATTGACCAACTGGATCGACATGATGCTGTCGCCGCCGAGGGTGAAGAAGGAGTCGTCGAGTCCGATGGTGTTGGTGTGGAGTATGTCGGTGAATGCTTGGGTGATGGTGTGTTCGAGGG
>NZ_JBFAXY010000033.1:0-90345 GCF_040681035.1 Nocardia sp. NPDC051911 | reverse complement strand
GACAGCTCCACTTCACAGCCGGAGGCCTTCACCTGTCAGCCGGACTCACCACAGTGAGTAGGCCGGACAACCTCCCTGGACATCACAACTAGCCGCGGACGATTTTCGCGACACCATCGAGCAGGCAGCGCAGGCCGAATTCGAAGATGCTCTGCGGCTGAGAGGCATCGAACGCGTCGGCGTCGAAGCGTGCGATCATCGGCAGCTCGCCGGAAGCGAAGAGTTCCCGGACCTTGCTGCTGCGTGCGCCGATCCACTGCTCACGGGTGCTGCTCTCGTACCGCTCCCGGGCGAGCGGATAGGCGGCGCTCTGGGTGTGCGTGGAGACCATGATCGCGATGCGCACCATGGTCGGGAAATCGAGACCGAGACCGTCCACCGCCCGGATGCGCCAGTCGGTGTAACGCATCATGCGTGGCGCGACCGGCGGGCGGGTCGTGATGGCGAACAGTTGAGGTACCCAGGGGTGTTCGCGGTAGATGTCCCATTCCTGGCGGGCCGACAGCTCCAACTTCGCTCGCCAGCCAAGCGGACCGGGTTCCGGCAGCGGATGGTCGCCGAAAACCGTGTCGATCATCAGCCCGCCGAGTTCCTCTTTGCCGGGGACGTAGCGGTACAGCGACATCACGCCGACACCGAGTTCGGCCGCGGTGCGGCGCATGGACGGCCCCGCGCCGCCTTCGCGGTCCGCCAGCGCAATCGCAGCGCGCACCACGTTGTCGACCGTGAGTGTGGCAACTGATGCTTCGATCGGCTCGGCGACTCCCTGTTGCTTCACCGCGACGCGTTCGCGGTACGCCCGCGCACGGCAGGCGCGCGAGCAGTACCGTGCTGGTCTACCCCGTACAGCGGGCGCCAGTTCGCGGCCACACACCTGGCAAGTCGCCATCACGAAGCTCTTTTCGTCACGAAAAATGGTTGGTGACGAAAGTCTACTCGATACCGTATCCGTGTTGATAGCCACGAGCTATTTGCAGATCAAATCCCTGTTCAAAGTAGGTATCTGCGTCTCGATATCCACCGCGAGAATACGTTCGGTACCATCACAATTATGACTCGTACACTGTATTCACACCGGGCGCCTGAGCCGGAGCTCACGCACCACAGCGTGGTGTTGCGTGAGGTGGTCAAGGTCTACGGTGCGGGCCCCACGACAACGCGGGTGCTCGACAACGTGAGCCTGGCCTTCCCGCGCGGCTCTTTCACCGCCGTCATGGGACCGTCCGGCTCGGGCAAGAGCACGTTGCTACAGTGCGCGGCCGGATTGGATCGACCGAATTCGGGGTCGGTCACGGTCGACGGAATCGAGCTGACCGCGCTCGACGAGACCGCACTGACGCGGCTGCGCCGGGATCGGATCGGCTTCGTCTTCCAGTCCTACAATCTGGTGCCGACCTTGACCGTGCAGCAAAATGTCACGCTTCCCGCGGAATTTGCCTCTCGGCGGATCCCCGTCGACGCCGTACGCGACGTCTTGGCCCGGCTTGGTCTCGCGCAGCACGCGCACGCGCGCCCCGCGACGCTGTCCGGCGGGCAGCAACAGCGGGTGGCGATCGCCCGCGCACTACTGAGCGAACCCGCGGTGATCTTCGCCGACGAGCCGACCGGGGCGCTCGACAGCCGGGCCGCCGCCGAGGTACTCGGCCTGCTCCGAGACGCCGTCGACCGCTCCGGCCGCACTATCGTGATGGTCACCCACGATCCGGTCGCCGCATCCTTCGCCGATGCCGTGGTGTTCTTCGCGGACGGGCGCGTGGTCGACGCTGTGCGGCGGCCGACCGCCGACGCGGTCGCCGCGCGAATGACCAGGCTGACCGACGGCTTCGCCCGGCACGGCGGTGTCCGATGATGTGGCGTTTCGCATTTCGCACGCTCCGGGCTCGTTCCTCGGCGTATATCGCCTCGGCGTGCGTCATCAGCACGGGCACAGCGCTGTTGACCGCGTTCGCCGCACTCGCCGAGACCGGTCTCACCGCACCGGACGACAGCGCGAACTCCATGGCCATCCTCGCGGCGATCATGGGCGGCTGGACCGTCGCGGTGGTGGCGTTCGGCATCGCTTCCACCGTCACGCTCGTAATCCAGCAGCGGCGGCGGGAGCTGGCTCTGCTCCGGTCGATCGGTGCTGTTCCCCACCAGGTGCGCGCCATGGTGCTGGTGGAGACGCTCATGGTGGCCGGTCCCGCGGTAATCGCCGGCCTCGCACCCGGTGTCGGGCTCGGTGCGTTTCTGCTCGGCCGGATGCGCGCGGTGGGTGTCGTGCACGGGCCGATCCAGCTCGTTACCGGCTGGTGGACCGTCGGTGCGGGCGTGGCGGTCTCGCTGCTGGCCGCGATCGTGGCCGCCCTGGTCGCGGGCCGACGCGCGGCGAAGGTGGCACTCGTGCTCGCCCTGGCCGACGCGGCGGGCGCGGAAGAGGGCACGGTCTCCCTGGCGAAACCGATGATCGGCGCGGCATTCCTGCTGCTCGGCCTCGGCTCCGGGGTCGGCACACTGTTCATGACCGACGGACCGCTGCTGGCCGCAGTCGCCGGACCGGCCTGCATCGGCGTCGCGATCGGTGCGGCACTGTTGAGTCCCGCTGTCGTCTCGACGGTCGGGCGGGTCGGCGCACTGGCGCGGAGCAGCGTCGTCCGATTGGCTCTGCGGAATGTGGACGCCCGCGCCGCGGTCGCGAGCACTGTCGTAGGCCCGTTGGCGCTACTCGTCGGCATCGCGACCGGCACGCTGTACATGCAGAGTACCGAAGACAGCATCATCGATCGCGCGCCCGATGACATCGGCCCGCAGTTCGCGGCCGCGAATTACCTGGTCGTGGGGATGATCATCGCGTTCTGCACCATCGCCGTCATCAATGCGTCGATCGCGGCGACTTGGAACCGGCGCCGGGAATTCGGTCTGCTCCAGATGATCTCGTCGACACGACGTCAGGTGCTGGGTATGGTCGCCGTCGAAAGCATTGCCGCGACAGGCATCGCGGTAGTTCTCGGCACGATCGCGGCGGCGGCCACCGCTGTCCCCTACAGCATCGTGAAGACCGGGTCCCCGATTCCTTCCGGCCAGTGGTGGATGTACCCCGCGACGGTCGTCGGCGCCTTCGTGATCTCCCTCGCCGCGACCTCGTCGACGTGTGTGCGGGCCACCCGCATGCGGCCGGTCGTCGCCCTCACAACACCATGAGCCCTTCAACGGTGCCGGTTTCGATCATCACGCCCAAACGAAACTGCCACCTGAACAGGAGGATAGATCGAATGCACCGCGAACCAGCAACCCACCGCACACGGACGGGGGCACGACGGATGCCTGTGGCCCCATCGGGTCGCGCCGGGTCGGCCGGGCATTCGCCGGTTTCGGCGGAAGCGCCGGGCGCGCACGTAATGCAGCACATGGCGGGATCGACTGCGATCCAGCCGAAATGTCGGACACAACATCGACCGGAAGTGGATTGGACATGCAAGAAGGCCCAGAATTCGACCTTGTTCTCTTCGGTGCAACAGGATTCGTCGGAAAGCTCACCGCCGAGTATCTCGCCGCCGCGGCACCGGGAACGGCGCGAATCGCGTTGGCCGGGCGTTCCTTGGAGAAGCTGACAACAGTCCGCGACAGCTTGGCGCCGGCCGCCGCGGCCTGGAGTCTGGTGGTGGCCGACGCCGCCGATCATGACGCACTCGACGCACTCGCCGCGCGGACCACTGTCGTCGTCACCACGGTCGGCCCGTATCAGCGCTATGGCATGCCTCTGGTGGCCGCCTGCGCGAAGGCGGGCACGCACTATGCCGACCTCACCGGCGAGTCCATATTCACCAAGGAAGTTATCGATCGGTTCCATGATCAGGCCGTGGCCAGCGGGGCCAAGATCGTGAACTCCTGTGGCTTCGACTCGATTCCGTCGGACCTGAGCGTCTACCAGCTCTACCGCCGCGCGGTCGCGGACAACTCCGGCGCACTCGAGGACACAACCCTCGTCGCGACAGTGCAGGGCGGCGTCAGCGGGGGCACAGTCGACTCCGCACGCGCGATGTTGGAGGCCATCGCGGACGACCCCGCCAAGCGGTCGGTGCTATCCCACCCGTACTCGTTGAGTCCGGACGAGTCGAAGGATCCAAACGTCGGCTGCCAGTCCGACCAGGCCTTGCACCGGGCGAACACCATCGATCCGACGTTGCGGGGGTGGGTCGGCACGTTCGTCATGGCACCGCACAACACGAAGATCGTCCGGCGTAGCAACGGTCTGCTCGGTTGGGTGTACGGCAAGAACTTCCGCTACCGAGAAGTCATGCATGCGGGAGACTCACCGGCCGCGCCGCTGATCGCCGCCGCGGTCACGGCGGGCATCGCCGCCGGCATGGCGGCAGGCGCGGTGCTGTCCAGATCCGCGATGGGGCGCAAGCTCCTCGATCGAATGCTTCCCGAACCGGGCACCGGGCCGAACGACGAGGCCCGCGCCGAAGGATGGTTCGATATGAAAACCTTCGCCCGCACCTCGTCGGGTGCGGTTTACGTGGCGACCTTCTCCGGCACCGGCGACCCCGGCTATCAGGCGACCGCGGTGATGCTCGGCGAGGCCGGCCTGTGCCTGGCTTTCGACAGCGCACAGTTGCCGCGACTGGCCGGAGTCCTCACTCCGGCGACGGCGATGGGCGACGCGCTCTCCGACCGTATGCGGGCCGCGGGGATGACGTTCGAACTCCGACGGCGCCGATGAGGAATTTCGAGCAGTCGACGGCGGCGGATACACCGACGCGCGACGGCTACGGCGATTTTGTCAGGCCGCGGACGTGTGGCCATGCCTTGGCGAGTGCGAGGAGCTGGCGCAGCTCCGCGGTGAGATCCCTTGCCCCCGGTTGGATTTGGTGCCGCGGCGTGAGCCGGCTCGCGCGCGGGGCGTGCCCGGCAGCTTTCGTTGCGATGGCCTCGGCGACGCGACGGGCATAGATGTGCGGGTCGCCGCCGGTGGCGGCCAGATCGTCGGGGCAGTCGCTGTAGCGCTTGAGATGCAGCAGGCTGTCGCGGATCTCGACCGTCATGCGGTGCAGACGGATGGCCGGGTCTGTTCGGCCGTCGAGGTCGCGCCGCGTCTCCATGACGATTTCCGGTACGGCTGCGGTGAGATCGGCCCACATGGGCTGCAAGCGGCGGCGATATCGGCTGGTGCGGTCCCATCCGACGTGGGAGACCAAGGCGCTGATCAGCGGCACCGTGACCACGGCGGGAGCGCCGACCGCCGAGAGAAGGAACCCGCACCATGCTTTCCAGTGCATTTCGGGATCGAATGGCGGTTGGCCGGTCAGGACACTGACAAGCGAATCGATCGGGTATGCGACCGCGACAATCCCCATGCCCACCGCGGTGCACAGGACCACCGTGTACAGTGCGCGTTCCTGCCAGGGGCTATCGCCCGCGGCGCGCATCTCGCGCACGCTTGCCCGGCTGACGAGCACAGCCGTCGCACCGAGCGGCAGGGAAAACGCGATCCAGATCACGACGGCAGGCCAGCCGAGGGCTTGGTCGATCAACTGGTCGGCGCGGCGGGCGGGCGTCCCTGCGATCAGGATGACAACGGTGGCGGTGAGGGTGAGCAGGTAGTAGCGCCGCTGCCTGTGCCACGTATGGGCGGGGTCTGCGCCTGCCCACAGCTTGGCGATGCCGTAGATATTCGAGACGGCCAGCACGGTTGCTCCCAGCGAGAGCTGCCGGGCGATGTTCACCACGTCGCTGTTGTCGCCGGGCAGCAGCCGGGTCAGTGACTGTTCGAACCACGACTCCCGCAACAGGTGTTCGAGGAGAGCTGCGGCGAGCGCGCGGTTGACGAGCCGGTCGACGACGCTGTCCGGCAACAGCCACCACCGACCGATGAGCGCCAACGCGATACCTGTCAGGACGGGCCAGGTGATCGAACCCGGGATCGGGGAAGTCATCTCACCGATGCCGGTTTCGGAAGAACGTCGAGCGGAACCGGCTCGCCGACCGCTTCGGCAGCATCGCTTCGACGAGCAACAGGTCCGCGAAGGTTTCGGCGGCGCGCTCGCGCTCACTTCCGTAGTCCTGGCGGCGCAGTACGCTGCGGATCGTTTCCAGCGACAGCGAGGGCATCAATTCGCGCAACGGCAGATCGGCCGCGGCACCATCGGTACCGCTCGCGGTTCCTCCGTGGCCGAGCAACATATGACCGATCTCGTGGGCGATGATGTGATCGGCATGCCATTCGGTGTCGGCTCCGTACATGATCACGTCGTCGCCTGCACGGGCGATCCACAGGCCGCTTCCGGTGCCGCATCCGTTCTCCGAGAGTGCGCCGACATCGATCGGGCACAACGTGATCGGCCGTTCCCGGTACTCTGCCACCCGCGCGATGTACTCCGTTACGTCCCATGGGTGGGGGATCGGTACCAGGCGACCCAGCTCCTCGAATCGCGCGGCGAGATCCTCCATTACGCCTTCCCCTTGTCGATCACGTGACCTATGCCGATACCGCGATGAGCGTAGCCGCCGACCGAGCATCGTCACGGACGCGGCTTGTCGCGCAGGCTTTCTCGCACCGACTCGACGGATCGGCCGCGTGGTCATCATCCAGTCGGCCTGACAGAGAAATGCGTAGTCGATCGTGACGGTTCGCTCATGTTCCCGAAGGGTTCCGTGAGGCCGCTATCCACGCCGCGACCTGTGTTCGCGAGGTGAAGCCCAGTTTGGTCAGCACGTGTTCGACATGGCCTTGTGCGGTGCGGGGCGAGATCACCAAGCGAGCGGCGATCTCCCTGTTGGTCAGGCCTTCGGCGACCAGTTCGGCGACTTGCCGCTCGCGTTTGGTCAATTTGCTGCCCAGGGGATTTCGCGCCGAGGGTGAGGCCGGTTCACCCAGGGCGTAGGCGATCGCGGCGTCGAGATCGAGCGCGGCGCCTTCCCGGTGGGCCGCGGCGTAGGCGTGCTCGCTGATGGCTTCTCGAGTTCGGCGCTCGCACTCTTCCTGATAAGCGAGCAGCTCTGGGAATTGGGTCGGCGCGGTACCCACGGACCGGCCGATCTGTTCGGCGGCCGCGAACAAGACGACCACACGCTCGGCAGCTTCGTGGTCGGCTGCGATCCACGCCAGTGCTTGCAGGCACATGCTGAGGTTCGTGCGGTCGTCCACCTTCCTGCTCACCCGCAGTGCTCGCACGATGAGTCGAGTCGCCCGCACGGAATCTCCTCGACGCCACAACGAAATGGCCAGCGCCCACATCGCGTAGGCCTGATATACCGTCCCGCCGTGTTCTTCGATGAGCGCGAGAGAGCGTTCGAAATATTCGATGGCCCGCGCGCTGTCGTCACCCAGCCCGTGCGTGAGACCGAGAAAGGTCAGCGCGTCGACTCGGAAGAGGAGAGGGCCGCCTCGCTCGGTATACACCTGGAGGGCCTTCTCGAGATACAGGCGGGCGTCGGAAAGGTTTCCGTTGAACAGTGCGAGGAGTCCATCGGCGAAGTCGATGTGTGCGCGGATCAGCGGGTCGGTCGACCGCTCGGCGAACGCGTGCCCTTCGCGTACCAGATCGGCCACCCCTGAGACGTCGCCCTGTACTGCGGCTATGAGGGAGGTCGCGAATATCGCCGCGGCCTGGTCGACGGTGACTGTGCCGGTGCGGCGGGCCAGCAGACGCTCCAGCCAGCGACGCTCCTCGGCGAGGGAGCCGTGGGAGAACCGGAAGGGCAACAGAGCGTTGGCGATCCGGATTCCGGCTTCGGGGCTGTCGGACACGCAGAATTCCAGCGCTTGCCGCATGTTCGGCTGCTCCCGGCGCAACCGTCCGACCCACTCGAAGTCCCGAGGACTGATCAAGTCGGCATTCGCATCGATCGCCAGCTGTTCGTACCAGTCACGGTGGCGACGGCAGAGTTCGAGGTATTCGCCGGTCCGCTCCCCTTTTTCGCGGCCGTAGTCACGCACCGTGTCCAGCATCCGAAACCGCACCACGCCCGCCGACTCTTCGCGAATGAGGATCGACTTGTCGACGAGGAACGCGACCGTATCCAGAATGTTCTCCGCTGCCAGATCCTCTCCGCAGACGTATTGCGCGGCCTCGAGGTCGAAGCTGTCCGCGAAGACCGACAACTGAGCCCACACTCGTTGTTGCACCGGTGTACACAGGTCGTAGCTCCAGTCGATGCACATGCGCAATGTCTGTTGCCGCGGCGGTGCGCTCCTGCTGCCGCGAGTGAGCAAGGCGAACCGATCGGTCAAGCGTCGCAATATCTGTTCCGGCGACATCACCCGCAACCAGGCCGTCGCCAGCTCGATCGGCAACGGCAAGCCGTCCAGCTGCCGGCAGATCCGGGCGATGGGGCGTTGGTTGTCCTCGGTGAGTTCGAACCCCGGCACGGCAGTGGCGGCCCGGTCGCTGAACAACCTCATCGCGTCATTGCGGGCCGGGTTCCTGGGTAGCCGATCCGGATCGGGGACGGCCAGCGGGTGGATCGGCAGAACCGCTTCCCCTGCGAGGCCGATCGGCTCGCGGCTCGTCGCGAGAATGCGCACTCGCTGACACGCGCGAAGCAGCGACTCCGCGAGTTCCGCCACCGCGGCCACCAGTTGCTCGCAATTGTCCAGCACGAGCAGCAGTTCGCGATCGGCGAGGAACTCGGCGAGTACGTCGCGTAACGGCCGCATCGATCGGTCCTGCAAGTTCAGCGCGCCCGCGATGACGCTCGCCAACAGCGATTCGTCACGCAGCTCACCCAGCTCGACGAACACCACACCGTCGGCGAAGTCGCGTTGCGCAGTGGTGGCGACTTGCACCGCGAGCCGCGTCTTGCCCACTCCGCCGATCCCGGTGAGGGTCACCAGCCGCGAGGTCGACAACGAGTTCGTCGCTTGCGTCAGCTCGGTTCGTCGATCGATGAAGCTGGTCAGTTCCAGCGGAAGCTTCCCCGAACCCGACGACGCCTCCGTCGCTCGATGCTGCCGCGACCCCGTCGCAGGCAACTGCCGGCCTGGTGACTCGGCCTCGGGCTCCCCCGCGAGCGGAGTGTGCAACGCCATTTCATCGACAGGGAAACCATGACGGGTCTGCGCTTCTCGGAGTTGCTCACCCAGTTCCGCGGCGGAAGGTCGGCTGTTCGGGTCACCGGCCATGGCACGTTCGATGATGGCTCCCACGGCCTCGGGAATGCCGTGCTCGCGCAGGTCCGGTACCGGCTCGGAGGTGATTCTGAGGAACTGGGCCACCAACTGCTCGCCGTCGCGGCGCTCGAAGGCCGCATGGCCGGTGATCGCGGCGAACAAGGTGGCGCCGAGGCCGTAGACGTCCGCGGCCGGGCCTGCCGCCTCGCCGCCGATCACTTCCGGAGCAGTGAAGGCGGGCGTCCCGGTCACGATGCCCGCGCCGGTGACGAACCCGCCTCCGATATGAGCGATGCCGAAATCCACCAGCGTGGGCTCGTCGTAGTCGGTGTAGAGAATATTTCCGGGCTTGACGTCGCGATGGAGCACCCCGGCGCGATGCGCCGTCTCGAGAGCCCCGGCCATCTTCACCCCCAGCCGCAGCACTTCCTCGAGTCCCAGCGGCCCGCTGCCGCGGATCCGTGCGTCCAGAGAGCCGTGCGGGTAATACGGCATGACGATGTAGGGGCGACCGTCGTCGGTGACGTCTGCGTGCAGGACATGCACGATATTGGGATGGCCGGTCAACCTGCCCGCGGCCCGCTGCTCGCGTAAGAACCGGGCCCGGTTGTCCTCGTCCAGATCGGCGGTGAGGACCTTGACCGCGACCACTCGGTCGAGCGAAGCCTGCCTGCAGCAATACACAGCGCCGAAACCACCCCGGCCGATCTCGGCGGCGTCCTCCAGCCCAGCCGCCGCCAATTCCGCCGCGACCGAACCGGACGCGTCGCGTTGCGTCGCGAAGGGATCGGCATCGGTCATCGACTACACCGATTCACCCCATCCGAGCCCATTGGCAAACCCACCACTGCACACCTCCCGGTGACGTATCCCCAGGATATCGCCGGGACTTATCCAGCGGGTCGCGCAGTCGGACTGTCAGGGCAAACGGGTGCTGACCGCGAAGACCGGGAACCTGCCTTCCGGGGGATGGGGTTGGAATTGAACGCGCACCGACGGGCCCGCGGACGAGGGGATCTCGCCTTCGAGCGATGTGTAGACCCACGGGCCTTCGTCGAGCTCCACGATGGCGATCGTCAGCGGCACCAACCCGCCCTGCCTGTCGGTCGGGGCCCGATCCACTACCCGCCATGACACAACGGAACCCGCACCCGACGACGGCACACTTTCGAGGTCGTCGGATCCGCAGGACGAGCACCCGGACGTTATCGGCGCGAGCAACTTCTCGCACCGCATGCAGCGGTAGATCATCAACATGTCGTCCGCGCGCAGCTCACTGCCACCTCCGACGACGTTCGAAGTGTGCTCGACCTGGTTCGTGTGCATACGGGCCTCCCCGAGGCGGTGCTGGCAAGTTCCGCTCCAGACTGCCCCGCTGAGCCACGTCGAGCGACGGTGAAATTACCGGGGGGTATACCTATTTTTCGCACGATCGAGGTGCGGACCGCACACCTCCTTGATTATATCCACGGCGTGGGTATAAGTTCGTCCTCACTTAACCCACACTGTGGATATCGGAGGCATGCGCTTTCCGTACCCGCGGTTTCCTCCCCCAGCGAACTCACCGGCACATGGACCAACCCGGGCGCCAGGCCCATGCGCAGTCACGGCCACAGCACTGATGGACCCGGCTTCGAAGGAGTACTCCCATGTCGTCCCGATTCCACCTGCCGCCCGAAGACGTGCTGCGCGCCCGCGAGAAACTGGTTCTCGACCACTTCCGCGACGAAGTCCGCCAGGACTGGGACGCCACCCTGTCGACATTCCCCCCACCCGCACTACGAGATCATCGCGCAGATGCTCGTCCACGACGGCGACGGCGAAGTGCGCGGCTACTATCACGACACCCGCGTCGCCTTCCCCGATCAGGACCACGAACTCATCGCGCTCCGGCACAGCCATGACGCCGTCATCGTCGAATTCTGGCTGCTCGGAACACATCTCGGATCACTCGGCAAGATTCCCCCGACCGGCTCCCGGCACCGCACGAGGATGACGGCCTACTTCGTCTTCGACGAGCACGAGAACCTGGTGACCGAACGGATCTACTTCGACCAGCTCACCGTTCTCCGACAACTGGTGGACGGACTGAACAAACGCGATCCTCGTGACCTGTGGAAGCTCGGCCGAGCCGCCGCCGGAGCCCTCGCCATGGCCGGCTCCGATCCGGACCCGCGCCTGCTGGCCACCACCCCACCCGACCTCGGCGATTGACCGCCGATACGCAGGACCCGTTACGGGCGTTCGGCCGTTCCTCCGCCGTTGTCGCGGGTTTCGATGGCCTTCACGGTCTTGTCCAGGGCCTGGCGCAGGACGCGTTTGCCGACGGTCCCGACCACGACTTCGAGGACTCGCCCTTTCAGGTTCTTGCCCTCGCGCACGATGACGACATCCACATCGGTCTTCCCGTCCGACCGGCGGTTGAAGGTGTAGGTGTGGCCCGAGTGGCCGCCCCATACGTTCGAGTCGGTGGTCGTCATGACGACCCGCTCGGGATTCGACCAGTCGTAGTGCAGGCGTTCCCAGATGCCGTGCGAGCCTTCCGTGACGTCGGCCTCACGGCGGCCCTGGTTGTGCACTTCGAGGTATTTGTCGGCGCTGTTGCCGAACACCTGTGAGCGGCCCGGCCCGAAATCGGTGAGCGCCGCTACGAACTGCTCCGGTGTCGAGTTCGTCGTCTCCTTGAAGTGGATGGTGGACATCGCCTTCTCCTTCGCTTTGGGGTGATGGGTTTCAAGCCAGGAGGTGGGAACGATCTGCGCTACGCCGGGCCTCGGCGCAATGCCGCGCCCCCGTACCACTGGCACACCAGCAACGCCATCTCGACCTCGAGCCGGTCGTCGTCTATCGGTCGACCCCGCCGCGCGATCGCTCGCGTTATCCGGTACTTCACGGAATTGAAGTGCAGGTTCATTTCCGCGGCCGCGGCCTTGTAGCTCGATCCGGTGCGCAAGAAGACCCGCAACGTCTCGCGGAGCCGCTCGTCGTTGTCGTTATCGGAGGCCAGGTCGCCGAGTACCTCGCTCACCCAGTCCCGCGCTTCCGCCATGTCACCACCCAGCAGCGCCGCGGCGGACAGTCCCGGATCGGTCGCGGAGAAGACCGTCGGATCGTCCGTGCCGCGGGCGAGCGCGACCGCGCGCGCGGCCTGAGCGTGCCGATGGGACCGCTGGAAGCCCTCGACGCCGGCGCCGAGCGTGCCGATCGCGAAACAGGGAGCGTCGGCCCGGTCGCGTGCGAACCTGCGTACGGCGCCGACCGGGTCGGCGGGAACCGACCGGTAGGGCAGCCAGGCCCATGCGCTGACCCGATCGACGGCGGCGAACAGCGGGCGCGCCGACGCGTTCGCCGCTTCGGCCAGTTCCCGCACGAACCGCTGTATTCGGGGCAGCTCGTCACCGGCGGTGCTCAGCTCCGGATACCACAGCACCAGCGCGAGGTGATGCCAGCGCAGCGGGTAGCGGATCGACTCGGTCGCCGCGTCGACGTCGACGGCGCTCGTCTCGGTCAGCACTTCACGGACCTGGAGTGTGCGAATGCTGTTCTGATTCTCCAACCACTGTTCCCGCTCGCCCTGGTAGGCGGCGACGACCTGCCGGGTGATCGAGTCGATGTAGTTGAACAGCGTCGTAGTGATGGTCTGCAGGGCATCGACACGCTGCTGCGGCGTGATATCGGCGGCCCGCACCTCCGCGAACACCAGTTCGCTCATCCGTCGCTGCCCCACCCAGTAGGCGCGAATCAAAGCATTGAGCGAAACCTTGTGCTGAGCAAGCCGTTTGGCGTATTCGATCGCCGCCGTCGGCGCCTGGACGCGCGCGACCGGAATATTGTGGCGCAGCGCCTGCAACAGTGTCTCGACATTCGCGTGCACGCTGGCCCCGAGCAGTTCCAGCGAATGCGTGTCCTCGCGCAGTTCGGCTATTTCTTCCTCGAGTTTGCGCCGGATGGTCGTGCCGATTTCCGTCACCCGCTCGTTCATCCGGGCGGCGATCCCTCCGACGTAGTCGCCGAGTTCGACTTCGCTATCGCGACGAAAAGTCGTCACACGATCATTGTAGGTACCTCGCTTCGGCGCCACGGAAATATCGCGGGCGGCCATCGAGCGAGAACCGCGGCGAGGAACCTGCCGAGGCGCTCTCTTCGCTCGGCTAGGAATTCGATCTGCCGCGAGGCACAATTAGGTCTATCGCGTTCGACAGATCACTTCGCCCATCGAGGGGGCGGAACTGACGACATGCACCGAGACGGCGAGCGCCCGAAAGGGCTTTCTGTTTCCGCGCTGGCGGCGGTGGCGAACCCGTCGTACTCGCGAATCGACACCTGGAATCTGCTCGACGACGCGTGCCGTCGGCTCGCCGATGTCAATCGGGCCGGGCTGGACGCCACCCACGAAGCCGCCCGGGTGCGGCGTCTTCTCGATCGACTCGGCACCTATGAGCGGTACTGGCTGTACCCGGGACCGGCGAGATTGGCGGCGTTTCGCGATTATCTCGCCGATCTCGCGACGGCGCGGCTCACCGACGAAGTGTCGCTGGCCGTGCGCCTGCTCTCCGAGTACGGCGACCGTGCGGCTTTGTTCGACACCTCCGCGCCGCTGGAAGATCAGGAACTCGTGGCGCGGGCCAAAGAGCAGCAGTTCTACACCGTCCTGCTCGGCGACGACGCTCCGCCCGACGCTCCCGCGGGCCTGGCGGAGAGCCTGCGGGCACTGCGCGACCCATCGGACGATGTGCAGTTCGAACTGCTCGTCGTGGCGAGCATCGAGGACGCCATCACCGCCGTCGCGTTGAACGGCGAGATTCAGGCGGCGATCATCCGGCACGACCTCCCCCTCCGTTCCAGCGACCGCGCGCCGTTGATGACCACGTTGCTCGGCGCCAACGAAGACGTGAACGTGACCGACCGCAACCACGACTGGGTCGAATGCGGCGAGTGGATCAGGAAGCTGCGACCGCATATCGACCTGTACCTGCTCACCGACGAGTCGATCGCCGCGGAGACCGAGGACGAGACGGACGTCTACGATCGCACGTTCTACCGCCTCAACGACGTCACCGACCTGTACAGCACGGTGCTCGCGGGCGTCCGCAGCCGGTTCGCCACACCGTTCTTCGATGCCTTGCGTGCCTACGCGGCCGCGCCGGTCGGCCAATTCCACGCGCTTCCCGTCGCGCGTGGCGCCAGCATCTTCAACTCCAAGTCGCTGCAGGACATGGGCGAGTTCTACGGCCGCAACATCTTCATGGCCGAGACGTCGTCCACCTCCGGCGGGCTGGACTCACTGCTGGACCCACACGGCACGATCAGGGCGGCGATGGACAAAGCCGCCGAGACGTGGTGCGCCGATCAGACGTACTTCGTCACCAATGGCACATCCACCGCGAACAAGATCGTCGTGCAGGCCCTGACCCGGCCGGGCGACATCGTCCTGATCGACCGCAATTGCCACAAGTCGCACCACTACGGCTTGGTGCTCGCCGGAGCGTACCCGCTGTACCTGGATGCCTACCCGCTCGCGCCGTTCGCGATCTACGGAGCCGTGTCCCTGCACACCATCAAGAAGGCACTGCTGGACCTCGATGCGGCCGGACAACTGGACCGGGTGCGGATGCTGCTGCTGACCAACTGCACTTTCGACGGCATCGTCTACAACCCCCAGCGCGTGATGGAGGAGGTTCTGGCGATCAAGCCGGACATCTGCTTCCTGTGGGACGAGGCGTGGTACGCGTTCGCGACCGCCGTACCGTGGGCGCGACAGCGCACCGCGATGGTTGCCGCCGAGCAACTCCGATCGATGTTGTCCTCGCCCGGGTACGCCGAGGAGTACCGCGGGTGGCGTGCGTCGATGCGGGGAGTCGACCGTGCCGAGTGGAGCGAGCGCAGGCTGCTTCCCGACCCCGAGCGTGCGCGGGTGCGCGTGTACGCGACGCATTCCACCCACAAATCGCTGTCCGCGCTTCGGCAGGCGTCGATGATCCATGTCCGCGACCAGGATTTCAAAGCTCTCGTCCGCGAGACGTTCGCCGAGGCGTTCCTGACCCACACCTCGACCTCGCCGAACCAGCAACTCCTGGCGTCGTTGGACCTGGCGCGCAGGCAGGTCGACATCGAGGGCTTCCAGCTGGTCCGCAACGTCTACGACATGGCGCTCGTGTTCCGCCACCGCGTCCGTAAGGACCGGCTGATCGGGAAGTGGTTCCGCATCCTCGACGAGGACGACCTGGTGCCCGACGAGTTCCGCCCCTCCGAAGTCATCTCCTACCGGCAGGTCAGACAGGGTGGCTTGGCGGAATGGAACGAGGCGTGGCGGTCCGATCAGTTCGTGCTCGACCCGACCCGGGTCACCCTGTTCATCGGCAAGACCGGCATGAACGGGTACGACTTCCGCGAGAAGATCCTGATGGACCGGTTCGGCATCCAGATCAACAAGACCTCGATCAACAGTGTGCTGTTGATCTTCACGATCGGCGTCACCTGGTCGAGCGTGCACTACCTGCTCGACGTGCTGCGCCGGGTCGCCACCGACTTCGAGAGAAGCCGGAGCGCGGGTGGCAGGGCCGATCGCGCCCTGCAACAGCGCCGGGTCGAGGAGATCACCAAGGATCTGCCCGCACTGCCCGATTTCAGCGAGTTCGACAGCGCTTTCCGTCCCGACGGCGCCAGCTCGTTCGGCGATATGCGTTCGGCCTTCTACGCCGGGTATGCGGAGTCCGACCGCGAACACGTCCTGCTCGGCGATGCCGGGCGACGGCTCGCCAAGGGGAAGCCCCTGGTATCGGCCACCTTCGTGGTGCCCTACCCGCCCGGCTTCCCGATACTGGTTCCAGGGCAGGTGGTCTCGACGGAGATCCTTTATTTCCTCGCCGACCTCGACGTCAAGGAAATTCACGGATACAACCCCGACCTCGGGTTGTCGGTCTTCACCGAAACCGCGCTCGCACGGCTGGCCGCGGCTCGGCACCCGATTGCCGCGGCATCCGACGGTGTCGGCGCCGGGAAGATCGAGGGTCGGCGATCAGCCGTCGGCGGCAAGGCGGTTCAGCCACTCCCGCAGTAGATCTTGCTCCGCGCTGCTGAGGGTCGTCTGCTCGGGCAGTGCGGCGCGCAAGGCGCGGGCGGCGCCTGCCGGGCCCGCGTCTCGCACCGCCGGTTGTTGGTTGGTGACGGCGGCGACCATCGACTCCCGCAGGGTGGTCAACAAGGCCGGGTTGCGCCGCTCCTCGCGCAGCGAGAGCCAGGTGAGCACTGCGCCGCGCGCCGTGGCATGGATGATCTGGGCCGCGAGTTCCTCGTCGACGCGCAGCCAGCCGCCGGCGGCGAGGCGCCGGATTCGGCCCATCAGGATCTCCATGCCGGCCTTGAAGGCAGCCGAGGTGGTACCGACGGGTTCGGTGTACATCAACGTGTACAGCGCGGGGTTGGCCAAACCGAATTCGACCGCGACGTCCCAGCCGGCTCTGAGGTCCTCGATGGGGTCCGGCGGATCGGGGTCGACGTGCTTGGTGGCGAGAAACGCGGCGAAGCCGTGCTCGGCCACCGCGTCGAGCAGCCCGTCCTTGTCGCCGAACAGCCGGTAGATGGCCGGCGGCTGCAAGCCCGCCGCATCAGCGACCGCGCGCGTGGTGACCGCGTCGCGACCCCCACGCGTCAGCAGGTCGATGGCGGCCTCGATGACCCGCTGCCGGGTCTGCTCGCGGCCCGTGGCCGTGCCGGACTCGACGGTAGTTGCGTCATCGGTGCCGCGTGCGCGCGATGTCATATATCAACGATACCGCTTCACTGGTTCCATTGTTAGTATCAGTGATACCGTTCAAATGTTTCCATTGGAACCATCGCCGTAACACAGGAGCGCATCGTGATCATCGTGACCGGAGCCACCGGACAGCTGGGACGTCAGATCGTCGAGAGACTGCTGACGCGCGTACCGGCGGACCGAGTCGGCGTCAGCGTCCGCGACCCGCGAAAAGCGCGGGCGTTCGCCGAGCGAGGGGTACGGGTACGCGAGGGAAGCTTCACCGACGCCGCCGGCCTCGCCAACGCCTTCGAGGGCGCCTCTCAGATACTCATCGTCTCCGTCGACAAAATGGGCGAAGAGTGCGTCGAACAACACCGCACCGCGATCGAAGCGGCCGTCGCCGCGGGCGCCCGGCGCATCCTCTACACCAGCCAGATGGGAGCCAGTGCCTCGTCGCACTTCCAGGCGTGCCGTGATCACGCCGCCACCGAGGACGCACTACGCGCCTGCGGTGTGCCGTTCACGTCGCTGCGCAATGGCTTCTACGCCACCAGCGCGGCGCACTTCCTCGGCCACGCAGTGGAATCCGGTCAGCTCGAACTCCCCGCGGACGGGCCGTTCAGCTGGACCGCGCACGCCGACCTCGCCGAAGCCGCCGCCGCCATCCTGGCCGACGAAGGCCGCTTCGACGGCCCCACGCCGCCGCTCACCGGAGGGCAAGCGCTCACCTTCGACGACATCGCCGGTATCGCCACCGAGATCACGGGCCGCGCCGTGACGAGGACCACGACACCCGACGACAAGTTCCGGGATGAGCTGGTGGGCCAAGGCGTTCCCGCGCAGCGGGCGGATCAGTTGCTGGGCATCTTCGCCGCCAGCCGAGTCGGCGAGTTCGCCACTGTCGACCCGACACTGGCCACCCTGCTCGGTCGCGAACCCGTCACCTTGAGTACGGTGCTGCGCGAGCAGCTCTCCCACGTTTGATGGCGTGTCGGCAGAGCGAGCCCGCGGCGATTCGCCGAAAACTGCTGCGGGCCACTGTGTTCACGCGCTGGGTGACCGGCATTCGCTTCGATCCGGAGATCAGCGCGTGGCCTGCAGGATGATCGCCTTGTAGTCGGTCCACTCCGCTCGCCCGGCCAATGCGGCGGAGTCGGCGGTCGCCGCCGATTGCCAGGCTGCTGTATCCCGATACGCCATCCTCGGCGGTCCCGATTCCGCGGCCGCAGACGATGTCGCCGCCCGTGCTGATCGAGAACGCGATGCCGGGGACGACGCGCAAAGGTGTCCGCGTGGGCAACCGGAACCCGACACCTTGGTGGGATCGAACCACGAGAAGGGTGCGCTGCCGCGCACCCTGGGTGTCCTTTCGGCCCGGACCAGCGTCGATGAGTCTGGACAGCGTCATAAATGACGACAGCGGGACCTCCCCGCCACACCGACACGAAGGAGCACCCATATGACCATCGACCAGCGCTCGACCCACCGCACCCGCCGCTTCGCCCGCGCCCTGGCGATCGCCGCAGCACCCGCCCTGCTGGGCATGGGGCTGCTGACGGCCGGCGTGGCCCAGGCCGGCCAGGACCCCAACCTACCGACCTGCTCCTGGCCCAACCTGGTATGCGGGCCGCAAACCAACCTGACTCCCGGAGGCCAGACCAACCTCACCCCCGGCAACGCGGCCAGCGCCACCAGCATCCCCGCCGACCGCACTCCTGGCGGCCCCCACCGGCCGCCTCACGTCCGGCCGATCGCGGGGTAGCGCCAGTTGATGATCACGGTGCGTACGTGCGACCCCGCCGCACTCGAGCGGGGTCGCGGCGAAGCCCGGTGACCGTACGGCGAACGATCTTTCCGAGCGCAGCCAGTGGTCGGAGGGAAGTCCCGGCATCGCGCGACCCGCACGTTCGTAGACCGGGCGGATAGCAGACCCGGTCCGGGCCCGCCACGCCAGCAGAAGCAGTTCCGCCCGATCGAGAGCGGTCAGCACCTCACGCCGCCAACTGTCGTCGGGTGTGTAGCGGCGCGCACCTGTCGTATGACGGCCGCAGGCCACAAGCCTCGACAGCGTTGCGTCAGATGTTCAGCGGAGAGGTCGGGGGGAAGGTGACCGGCAATTCGGTCAGGGCGCGGTGGAAGGGGCCCGGTCGCCACTCGGGAGTTCGGTTCGGCAGGTTCAGTTCGATCTCCGGCAGTGCGTCGAGGAGTTGGTCGATGGCCTCTTGCGCGATCAGGTAGGCCAGCGGACGCGCGGGGCAGGCGTGCGGGCCGAGACCCCAGGCCAGGTGGGAGCGGTTGCCGGTCAAGTCGCCGGTGCGGATCGCGGGGTCGTTGTTGCACGCGGCCATGCTGATGACGACGGGCTGATGCGCGGGCAACCAGACGTCGTCGATGAGGATCGGGTGACGGGGATAGGTGATCAGCAGGTTCGCCAGTGGCGGGTCGTTGAACAAGACCTCGTCGATGGCATCGCGGGACGACAGGTTTCCGCCGAGGATACTGTCGCCGAAGCGCTCGTCGGTGAGGATCAGCAGCAGGGTGTTGGTGATCAGGTTCAGCTGGAATTCGATGCCGCTGCCGTACACCTGGGACACGTGGTGCGACGCCTCGACGTCGTCGAGCCGGGCGGGATGCCGCAGCAGTACCGAGGTGATGTCGCGCTGGGGTTCGGCGCGTTTGAGTGTCACGAGGCTCATCAGCGCCTCGCCGAGCATCTGATTGCCCTTCTCGGCGTCGACACCCTCGAGGAGGGCGGCCGTACCGGCGGCGACCTGCGCCCCGATCTCCGGCGGGCAGCCGAGCAGATAGTTCACCGCTTGGAAGACGAGCGGGAACACGTACTGGCGGATCAGCTCGGCGGACCCGTCTTCGCAGAACGAGTTGATCAGCGGGGTGGCCAGTCCTTCCACGACGGAATGGAGGGCATACAGGTCGACCTCATCGATGCTGGCGGTGATCGCCCCACGGTAGCGGGTGAAGTCGGTCCCGGCGCTGCGACTGGCCATGGGCCGCCACTCCAGCAGGGGAAGAATGGGGCAATCCGCGGGGATGTTCTTCTGCCAGGCGCGCGGGTCGGCCGGGAAATGGTCGGGATCGTTGAGGATCCGCACCGCGGTGCCGTAGCCGATCACCAAGGTCGCCGGGACGCCGGGGGCCAACTCCACCGGCGCCAAAGACCCATAGCGCCTGCGCATCTCGCGGTACACACGGTGCGGATCGGCCGCGAACTCGGGCGAGTACATGGGCACTCGCTGTTCGTCGGATTCGATCGGCGAGCCGTGGAGGACCGGGCACGACCCAGCCGGAGCATGAGATTGCGGCGTACTCAAAGAGCGAACTCCAAACATTGGTGTTGCACAACGTGACTGCTGAACTACCGCTCCCTGCCTGGACACTGCACTGGAGCGAACTCACGGCGACTGTGCCGGAACCAAGCGATGGTATAGCGCGCGTGGACCGTGACCCTCACCGCGGACGAGAACAAGCTTCGCAGAATGCCTGCCGATCCGCTGCGCGGCCGGAATCGACCCGGCCGCGACAACACGGAGGCAGTGGACGAACTCGGGGTCAGACGCCGAGAGCGTCCAGTGAGTCGTGGTCGTCGATGGCCGTGGTGATTCGCTTCAACAGCGTCAGGCAAGTCTCCACCGGCTGCATCTTGGGTTGATACGCCGCCCTGCCGATCGTGAACGCCCACGCCGCGTACGCGAACATGGACTGTTGCCGGTACGCCAGCCACGCGTCCTCGAACGACGGCGCCTGGCCGCCGAGGGCTCCGAGTTCGTCCAGGTAGGCCGCCAGCAGTTCACGGTCCCAAGCACGCCGGTCCTCGGGCTCGCATCCCGAATTCACGGTATAGGCGAAGTCGTGTGCCCAGCCTCCCCGCATCACCACCTGCCAGTCGACGAATCCCATTCGCCCGGCGGCGGTTCGATATGTCTGCCCGATGTGCGGGTCACCGTGCAACAGAGTCTGCGGAAGCTCGTTCGTCGCGTTGTCGATCGCCCGCTCGACACCGGCCCAGAGCCGGTCGGCTCGGTCGTGCAGGGCCTCCGGGACCACCGCCGCGGCGCGGCGCAGACCGACCTCGCAACGCTTCTTCATGTCGATGGCGGCGAGGTATGCCCGCAGCGCCTCGGTGGTGGTCTTGAGGTCCGCGATCGACGGGTGATTCCAGAAGGTCCGGTGGAGTCGAGCCAGATTGCGCACCAGGTCTTCGATCTGGTCCCGGGCGACCGGGGCGTTCGGCTCGACGAACTGCGCACCACGGGTCGAGGCGATGTCTTCCATCAAGGCGATCGATCGCCAGGACGCCGAATCGGCGGCACCCCAGTAGCCGATCGGCGCTTCGATGTCGACCTGGGGGCGGAAGTCACGGAAGAAACGGGTTTCGCCATCGATCATCTTTCCGCCACCGAGCAGGATGCGTTGCGAGAAGGCCGTCGTCGTCTTCGCGAAGAGGTCGGTCGGCAAGCCCGCCTGCCGTCCCGCGTCGTTGTAGTCGACGCGAATCGCGACGCGGGTCGATGTTCCGCGGCTGCCGTTCGCGGTTTCGAACGAGAGCACCTCGGCCCCGGGGACATCGCGGCACAGCACGGCCGTCAGCCACTGTGGGGTCAGCGTCTCACCCGACACCGGGACGTCCTCGACGTCGCGCGCCTTCGGCCGGAACACTTTCTCGCCGATGATGTGAGCACCGACCGTGACGGACCGTCCGAGCAACCAGAGCTTGTGGTTCATACGCTTGCCTCGATTCCGGAGTACGACATGACCGCCCGAGCAGCCGGATCGCCGGCGCACGGGTCCGCAGGACAGTAACGCACTCTCGAAACAGCTGTACCGCAATGCGATTGCCGAGCCGATCCGGGCGGTTGCTACTCGGTGGTCGCCTTCTGCGCGATCTTCGTCAGCCGTTCCCAGGCGGGCGAGGTGACTCCGACGGATTCGTTCACCAGGCGGACCAGTTTCGGATCCAGCGCCGGGGTGGTCCGGCCGGCTCCGGTGCGTCTGCCGATGATCCACCGGCGGGTGCGGTCGGCGAGGTCCACCAGCCGCGGGTCGTCAGGGGACCAGTCGAATGCCGCGTCGTAGTCGAGGTAGATGGCCCGGAATCGCGGATCGTCGATGGCGTCGAGCTTGTCGGCGACCCAGTCCGACGCCTGTTCCGGAGCGACCGATTGCAGCAGAATCCAGATGTCGCGCTCCATCCGGACCGCCCGGTCGCTCACCCCGAGTTCGCGCAGGCGCGCGAGGTATTCGGCGACATCGGCGGACACGAACAGACGATCGCCTGAGCCCAGTTCGGCGATCTGCTCGCGGGTGCGGCGGATCTCCTCGGCGCGTTCGGCGAGCATGCGGTCGATCTCGGCGATCGCCGCCGCGAACTCGTCGGAATTCGCGGTCAGCAATTCCTTGATCCGCGCCAGGGGCACGCCGGATCGCGCCAATGTCTTGATCTTGACCAGATCGATGGCGTCCTCGGCGCTGTAGCGGCGATAGCCGGAGGAGTCGCGCGGCGGCTCGGGCAGCAGGCCGCGTTCGTGGTAGACGCGCACGGCCTTGATCGTCACGCCCGCATACCGCGCGAGCTGCCCGATCGTGATCACGCCTGTCTCCCTTCGGTGCCGCCGCCGTCATCGCACCCGGGCGAACAAGCGACCGGCGAGATCGATTCCGGTCACGGCGGCGGAATCGTCACGGGTGAAGAACCCGCGTTGTCCTTGCAGACCGCCTTCGGTGACGATGTACTCGTCCGCGTCGCCGGCCAGCAGGCCGAGGGTAGCCGGTGGCAGGTCGGGCGGCAGATCGGTCACCGCGGCGGCACGGATCTCGGGTTTGATGGCGCATTCGATCGTCAACCTTGCCCCGTCGGTGTCGAGCGTCAGCCGCATCATCTCGTTCTCGTAATGCCCGACGATCTCCCCTGCCCGCGCCACGTCGTAGGGCAGCGGCTCCGGATCGCGTTCGACCACACCGAGGTAGTGTTCGAGCACCCATTTCACCACGGTCCGGTTGAACGCCAGCCCCGCGTCCGGGCCCGCGTTCGACGTCACCGCGACGGCGAAATCGCGCTCCGGCACGATGAGCAAGTCGGCGAACTGACCGTTGCCCGACCCGCCGTGCCCGATGGTCGCGACACCGTTCACCTCGCGCAGGAACCAGCAGATCCCGAGCGCGTCACCCAGGGTGCTCCCGCGCAGCTCCACGGTCTGCTCCCGCATCCGGTGCAGCAGTTCGGCGGGCAGGATGCGCTCGCCTGCCTCGGTCCGGCCGTCGCCGAGGTGGAACCGCGCCCAGCGCAGCAGATCGCGGACAGACGTCGCCACGCCACCGCCGGGATTGTTCGCGCGGTTGTCCTTCCATTGCCGGGCGACGGCGAGCACACCGTCGGCGTCGACGTTGTGACCCACCGCGAACCGCCGGGTCATGACGTCGTCGACGGAATAACAGCTGTGTGTCAGCCCGAGCGGTTCGAACAACAGCGACGCGACCGCCCGTTCGAAGGTCGACCCGGTGACGTTCTCGACGACCCGGCCTGCCAGATTGAACCCCGCCTGACTGTAGGACGCCCGCCCTCCCGGTTCCGCGATCAGCCGCGCCTCGGCGAGTTTCACCGCGTGCCGTGCCAAAGCGTCGTCTCCTTCGCCCGTGTCGACGCCGAGCTTCCATTCCAGCCCGGCCGTATGGTTGAGCAGCCGCAACACAGTGATCTCGTCCGTGGCCGCATCGGCAGGGGCGAATTCCGGGACGTACCGCCGCACCGGCGCGTCCAACTCCACCCGTCCCTCGGCGACCAACCGCAGCAATGCGGTCGCCGTATACGTCTTGCTCACCGACCCGACCACGAACATCGTGTCCCGGTCGACCGGAAGCGGGTTGACCACACTCGTAACCCCGTGGCAAGCGAAATCTTCTCGACCGCCGACCGTCACCCCGACCGCGACACCCGGTACGCCCAACGTTCCGGCCGACGCCGCGACGAATTCGGCCAATTCCGTGTTCATCTCGTTCATGCCACCATGCTCGAACCCTGCCCCTGGGGCAATGTCAAGCCCTTGCCCGCGGCGGTGATCAAACGGCCCTGACTCCGCTCGACTGGGTGCCGTTGTCCTCGCCGCGCATCGTGTAGACGCGCTCGAGGGCACGTCCATAACGGCATGATCCCGAAATGCGCTCGCCGGTAGACGCATCGACGAAACCTATGTTCGACGGGCTCGACGTTGTCGAGACAACCGTGCCACTCCGTGAGCAGTGGTTGAACTGTGCCGGTCGGTTGGCCGCCGGTTTCCTGAATAGGCCTGTGTTCGCGTCAGCCGCAGTTCACTGAGCATTCGAACAAGCTCGCCGAACTCGCCGCCGACACCGTCGGCTCGGCGGCCTGGTTGCACAGGCTCACGCCTTCGTCAGCCGGTTGGCGGACATGGAAAAAAGGTTGTCCCAGTGATGGTCGAGCCGCTGTTTCGCCTCGGTCGGCGGCACGGCGCTCAGCGTGCCGTGCTCGTCCTCGACGAGAAGTTCCCACCTCCGGAGTCTGCGCAGTCCGTCGCGGATCTGGAAATCGAAGGTCGTCCCCCATTGCCGCCGGAACCAGTCCTCCACGCGCCGATCGAGTTCGGTGGCGGTGAGCGGCCGATCGGCGGTGCGCAGGAAGTGGTATGCCAGCACGGCTTCCTTCACCTCCGAATCCTCGGCGGCACCGAGCAGATGGTGGAACACTCCCGCATCATTGTCGAGGTTGCGGAAATAGAGATGCTCCGACAGCGTCTTCATCAACTTGATCTTGCGGTTCTTGAACTTGGCGAACTGACGCACCAGATAACCGCCGAAGGCAGCCAACCCGGCGCCGAGGGTCACCAGCGTGGCTTGATCCAGCCGCACGGATTCCTCGCGCAACCCCACCCAGAACGCCAGCAGCAAGAGCAGCGGCCCCAACGAAGCGACCAGCTTGGTGGCGACCACGACGATCCCCGAGACCACCGCGGGCACACCGATCAGCAGTTTGTCCAGTGGCCGCATCCGCACGCGAACGCTCGGATACAGCATCTCGAGGTCGTTTCTCGGGACGTTCTGGAACAACTTCAGCAGCACACCGCCGTTGGGCCGATCCGCGACCGCCTCCGCGCGCTCGGTGAACGCGACGTACACCAGAACCTTGCCGTAGCTGGTGAATTCGATGCTGCGCCGCCGTAGACCGAACAGCCACCGCACCTGCTCGGTGCGCTGCGCGACCCCGCGGCGGAAGAACATCGCCGTTTCGATGTCGTCCGCGTCGACTTCCAATCGCACCTTCACCAGCGAGTGCTCGGCGAACGCGCGATCGATCTCAGCGGCATCGATGCGCGTGAAATCCGCCGACTCGGCCAGCGCGACCAGCTCGCTCTCCACCCGCGCCCGCGCGGCGGCCCGGTGCTCGGGGGTGGCAACACGGATCGCCCGTTCGTCCTCCGCTGGATCGACCACTTGATAGGCATCGAGCACAGCCTCACCGCGCACATGGAACTCGTTGTGCACCAACGCCGCCAGCAGACGCGCGAACTCCACGAACGACTCGCGCTCCGCTTCGGGGAGTTCGTCGGCGCACAGCGATATCACCGCGCTCTTACGGAACGGCAGGAAGTGTTCGGCGTCCATCGGCAACTCCTCTCGGCGGACCCGCCCGTCGGTCACAACCCTATGGGGAGGCCGCAATCCACCGCACAGCCGACGGGGTCGGTCCACGACGACGGTGGAGGCGATTCGCGGACGCCTGGCCCGAGCACCGAGGACATCACGATGCAAGATCCGGATTCGCGCTACGCCGCGCAGTTGGCCGGATACGCGACCCTGCACGGACCACCACAGTGCACCGCGGATACGCCGAGCGCGGCGGTGGACGTTCGGTCCGCCGCTGCGCTCGATCTGTTCAGTTGTTCAGCTCATGTGTTGTGAGGTGCAGCGGATCACTGTCCGGGCTGGCACTGCGGCGGCGGGCCGTCCGGGTGATCACCGGGCGGAGGACCCTGACGGTCACCGGGCGGCGGGCCCTGGTGATCACCGGGCGGAGGACCCTGGTGATCGCCAGGAGGCGGGCCCTGGTGATCACCGGGCGGAGGACCCTGGTGATCGCCGGGAGGCGGGCACTGTTGTCCGGGCACCGGTCCCTGGCCCTGGGGCGCATCAGCGCCGGCCACACCGGCTCCGATGCCGAGGGCGCCGAGCGCGAGCGCACCGGCCACGGCGCTCATTGCCAGCTTCGATGTGAAACTCATCTGCGTTCCTCCTGTTGTCGGATCAGGTCCGAAACCGTCGGCCACTGCTCTGCGGCCGACGCGAGAATCGTTGAGTCTCAACATTTGTCCCTCGTTGGCGGAAGCTATGGGCCAGCTGTGAACCGACCGGCTTCGCATACCCGCACCTCCGCCGCGCGAGCCCGTTTCCGCTGGTCGCACCCTCACAGCAAACACATAGCCGCACCACAGCGGACCCCAAGCGTTACTCGCCATGGTGAAACGATGTCCGCGACGACCACCGGGAACGGGCCGGCCGAACGAATTGTCATGCGCCGCGCCGACGGCAGCCCGATCACCGTGCTCGTGGTCGACGACGAGCCCGTTCTGGCCGAGATGATGTCGATGGCGTTGCGCTACGAGGGATGGGAGGTCACTACCGCGGGTGACGGCCGGACCGCCGTCGCCAAGACCCGCGGGGCCCGCCCCGATGTGGTTGTGCTCGATGTGATGCTGCCGGACATGACCGGCCTGGAGGTGCTGGGCAAACTACGCGCACAATATCCGGACCTGCCGGTGCTCTTGCTGACCGCCAAGGACTCGGTCGAGGACCGCATCGCCGGGCTGACCGCGGGCGGCGACGACTACGTCACCAAGCCCTTCAGCATCGAGGAGGTGGTGCTGCGGCTGCGCTCGCTCCTGCGCCGAACCGGCGTCGCCACCGAGAACAGTGACGCGCAGCTGGTGGTCGGTGATCTCGTGCTGGACGAAGACAGTCACGAGGTCACCCGAGCGGGCGATGTGATCGTCTTGACCTCCACCGAGTTCGAATTGCTCCGGTTCTTCATGCGCAACCCGAAACGGGTACTGAGCAAGGCACAGATCTTGGATCGGGTGTGGAGTTACGACTTCGGCGGCCGGTCCAACATAGTCGAGCTGTATGTCTCCTACTTGCGGAAGAAGATCGATAGTGGACGCGCGCCGATGATCCACACCCTGCGCGGTGCCGGGTATGTCCTCAAGCCCGCAGGCTGAGGCGGCGCGCCGGGTGCTGATGCCACGGCGCTGGTCGCTGCGGGCACGGCTGTTGGTCGGGCAGGTGCTGTTACTGGTGATCGTGGTCGTCGGTATCGGCGCCGCGACCGAATTCGCGCTGCGCCAGTTCCTGGTACACCAACTCGACACCGAACTGATCGATGTGCAGAAGCGTTCGCTCGGCGAGGTCGGCGGTGGCCCGAGCCTGGGCCCCCGCCCCAGCGGTGAGCAGCCGCCGCCGCTGCCTCCACCCCCGCCACCGCCGCCGAACAACGGCCCGGGACCCGACTTCCTCAACCGGCGCGGTATCCAGCCCGACATGATCGGCGCCATCGTCCACGAAGGTAACGTCGCCAAGGCGGGCCGCAACGCGGCCGACGGCACTCAAGAAGCGTTGTCGCGGGCCGCGCAAGAGCAGCTCGCCGCGGTGGCGGCCAACGGGAAGCCGGTCGACGTCGATCTCCGCGGCCAAGGCCGGTATCGAGTGGTCGCGGACACCACCTGGTCGGGCGACATCGTCGTCACCGGCCTGCCGTTGACCGCCGTCGACGCGACGCTGTTGCGTGTTCTGTTGATCTTGGCGATCGTCACGGCGGTCGTCTCGATCGTCGCGACACTGGTCGGCATCTGGCTCATCCGGCACGCTCTCGCGCCGCTGGATCGGGTCGCGGCGACGGCCGCGCGGGTGGCCGGACTCGAACTGCGGCGCGGCGAGGTGGTAGTGCCCGTCCGGGTTCCGGTCGCGGACGCCGATCCGCGCACCGAGGTCGGACAGCTCGGCGCGGCGGTCAACCGGATGCTCGATCACATCACGGGTGCGTTGTCGGCACGCCACGACAGCGAGACCCGGGTCCGGCAATTCCTCGCCGACGCCAGCCACGAGCTGCGCACCCCGCTGGCCGCCATCCGCGGCTATGCCGAACTGGCGCAACGCAAACGAGCCGAGGTGCCCGGCGAGGCGGCCAATGCGATGGCCCGGGTGGAGTCCGAGTCCCGGCGGATGACGGGTCTGGTCGAGGACATGCTGCTGCTGGCCCGGCTGGATTCCGGGCGCGGGCTCGAACACGAACCGGTGGATCTGACCCAGCTCACGGTGGACGCGGTGAGCGACGCGCACATCGCGGGACCAGAACATCACTGGGATCTGGAGCTGCCCGACGAGCCGGTGGTGACCACCGGTGACGCGGCCCGGCTGCATCAGGTGCTGGCGAACCTGCTGACCAACGCGCGGGTCCACACCGGCCCTGGCACAACGGTGCTCACCTCGCTGGAATTCCACGGCGACGGAGGAGCCGTGCTGCGGGTGACCGACGACGGACCCGGAATCCCGGAAACCTTGCAGCCGACGGTGTTCCAGCGTTTCGCGCGCGGCGACTCGTCGCGCTCACGGCGGGCGGGCAGCACCGGCCTCGGTCTGGCGATCGTCGCGGCGGTCGTCAAGGCGCACGGCGGTGACATCTCGGTGGCCAGCGAACCCGGCCACACCGCATTCACCGTGCGTCTGCCCGGTGCGGGAAGCGGCTAGTCGGCGGACACGGCCTCCCGGATGGCTTTCACGGCGGCGGTCGGGGCGTAGCCGGGGGGGACACCTTCGACGAGGATGAGGTCACCCTCGATGTGCCGCGTGCGCAGCGGTGCGATCTCCCGGTACGCGGGCGAGTCCCACCACGCTCGCGCCTCGGCGATCCCGGGGAAGCCCAGCATCACCACGGCGCCGGGCCAGCTGCCTTCTTTCACCTCGTGCGGTGTCGCGTGCACGAGGTAGTGGCCGCCATACGGCTCGAGGGTCGACGAAAGACGTTCCATGTAGTCCGCGATCTCCGGGTGCGCGGCGGCGTCCTGCAGGTGAGCTATGGCGTAAGCGGTCATAGCGTGATCGTGGCATGGCGATCGACCACAGTCGATTACCTGCCGGGTAAGCGGCGCTCGTCTCGCGGGAGAGTGCTGGGGAACCGACGAGCGGCAATACGAGCCCGCACAGAGCGCCCCGACACCGTGGTCACGGCTGGAACCGTTCCGTGGGCGCGGCGGTCGCCGTGCGGCCGTGCACCGGGAGGAGGTGCGGGCGTTTGGCGGTACGTCCGTCGCCGGAGGAGCGTCCGGTGAGCCGCCTACCGAGCCAAGGACCTAGGAAGGTTGCGGCCCAACGTATTTCGCTCCTCACCGTCGCCATTCGGGTGTCGGCGGGCAGCGGCGGCGTCAAGGGCGCGGCCCAGCTTTCGTCGGCGCCGGGTAGACCCAAGGCGTGTGCGAGAGCGTCGGCGATGCGCTGATGTCCGAGCGAGTTGGCGTGTAGCCGGTCGGTGCTCCACAGGCGGGGATCGGTGACGGCGGCGTGGTGGGCGGTTTCGGCGAGGACGACGCCGTGCCGTGCCGCCGAGGCGCGGATGCGCTGGTTGAGCGCGGTGACGCGACCGCCGAGCGGGCGCGCGAGCGGGGTGATGCGCGCGAGGTCGGGGAAGGTCAACGTCGCCACGACCGCGCCGTTGGCGGTGAGGGCGGCGAACATCGCGTCCAAGTGTCCGGCGACCTCGTCGGCGTCGAAATTCGGCCGCAGCAGGTCGTTGACTCCGGCGACCACGGTCGCGAGGTCCGGTCGCAGCGCCAGGGCGGCATCGAGTTGCTCGGCGCGGATCTGCCGGGCGAGTTTGCCCCGAACCGCGAGATTGGCGTAGAGCAGGCCGGGATCGGCCTGCGCCAGGCGTTCGGCGAGCCGGTCGGCCAGGCCGCGCAATCCGGTCCGGTCGTCGCCGTCGCCGACGCCCTCGGTCTGACTGTCGCCGAGCGCGACATAGGTTCGGTAGGTCACAAGCCCAGCTCCACATCGGTGATCGGGTAGGCCACACACGAATGGGTGTAATCGAATCGAGCGTCGGAGAGCCGGAGTTTCGCCTCCTCGGCGTTGTGCACCTCACCCTTCAGAATCCGCACCCGGCACAGGCTGCATTCGCCGGAACGGCAGGCGGCCTCGGGACGAATACCGTTGTCTTCCAGAGCGTTTAGAAGTGGACGGTTGCGCGGGGTGCGGAAGGAGGTGTTGCCGACGGTGACGGTGACCTCCTGCGCCGGATCGATACCGGCGGGCCAGTGCGATTGGGCGGTGGGATCGCTGGGCGCGCCGTTGGCCTCGAAACGGATGCGTTTGCGCGGGTGGCCCAGCGCGGTGAGCTGCCCGAGGGCGTAGGGGTACAGCGCCTGCGGGCCGCACACGTAGACCATACGGCCGTCGAGTTCGCCCACCAGCCGGTCGATGGTTTCCGCGGTGAGGAAGCCGGTGGCTCCGGTCCAGCCGGCGGCGGGTTCGGCGATGACATGGTCCACGTCGATGCCGGGGTGGGTGGCGGCGATCTCGTCCAGTTCCGCGCCGAAGATGATGTCGGAGGCGTCGCGGGAGCCGTAGATCAGGTGGAAGGCGCGATCGAGACCCAGATCGGCGATCTCACGAATCATGCTCATGGCCGGAGCCACGCCCGAACCGCCCGCGAGAAACACCACGTCGTTGCCGTGAAAAAGCGGGTTGTGGTGGAAGGTGCCCATCGGGCCGGTGGTGGTGAGCACCTGCCCGATCTCGGCGGTGTCGACGAGCAGGTTGCTGACGCGTCCGCCGGGGACACGGCGGACGGTGAGGTCGTAGTGGGTCAGCCGGGACGGGCTGGAGGAGATCGCGAACGGGCGGCTGGTGCCGTCGATGAAGACGTTCACGTACTGGCCCGCCAGGAAGGGCGGCAGCTCGAACCGGTCGGCGCGCTCGAGTCGCAAGGTCTTGGCGGTGGCGGTCTCCTCGATGATCGCGGTGACCACCAACCGCAGCCGCTTGGGGTGGTAGGCGTCGATGGTTGCGCGTGTTTCTGCGGAGTAGTCGCGCGTATCGGGGACGCGGGCATCGATCTCGGCGAGGATCTCCGCCGCCCCGTCGAACCGTTCTGCGAGTGGGTGCTTCACGTAGTGTCCTCCGATCAGGCGGCTTTGGAGCGCAGGAGACGGCGGGCGACGCGCGCACCGGCCTCCAGGGTGGGCTGGAATCCGCCGATCCCGGCCCAGGAGCCGGCCAGATGGAGTCCGGGAACATGGGTTCGGCGTTCGCTGTCGCGGAACAGCCAGCCTTCGGTGGCGTCCTGGTCGTAGCCGTAGATCGCGCCGCCCGGATGCCCCAGGTAGCGCATCATGGTCAACGGTGTCGCGACGTCGACCTCTTCGATGGCGTCGCGGATGCCGGGGGTGACGGTTTCGCACAGGTCGAGCAGGGTTTCGGCGTAGGCGAACTTGGTGCGCGCGTACTCCGATGCGGCGATGTTCTTCCAGATGTCGGCGTACTGCAACGTCATCAGGCTGACGTGCGTGGCGCCGGCGGGCGCGAATCCGATCGGCGCGACATCGTAGGAGCTGACGCAGATGCCCCGCGCGGGCTCGAACGATTTCCACGCCCGGTAGGTGCGGTCGTCGTCGGCGTCCATGTTGACGAACGTCGTGCTGGTGGTGAAACCCAATTCGGCCGGAGTCGCGTCCAGACCCATGTGCAGCACGAAGCCGGAGACACCGATTCGCCTGGTGGCCAGATCGTTGCGCACCTCGGCGGGCACGTCGATGCCTTCGAGCATGCCGTAGGTGGTCGGCAGCGACGCGTTGGAGATGACGTCGGCAGCGGTGACCTCCGAACCGTCTTCCAGCCGCACACCCAGAACCCGGCCGGATTCGGTGAGAACGGCCTCGACGCCGGTGTTGAACCGCACTTCGCCCCCCGCGGCGAGGAAGGCGTCGAGGATGGCGGTGGACATCGCCTGCGACCCACCGCGCACATGCCAGGGCTTGAACTCGAAGTAGGCGAACAGTGTCAGCGCCAGATCCTGGAATCGCAGTCTCGACGGCGGCTGCCCGAGATAGGTCCAGTACATGCCAAGCGCGACCTTGATGCGGTCGTCATCGAAGAACTCGTCGAGCACGTCCTTCAACGGCCGCAATCCGTACTCGAACAGCACCGGGTCGATCTGCTCGACCGGCATCCTCCGCATGGCGGCGATCTGCCAAAAGCTCACCTGCCGGATCAGGTCGAAGAATTTCGCGGCCCGGTCGCGGTTGCCGGGGAACTCGGCCTCGATGGCGGCGACCGCGCCGTCCCAGTCCGCGGGCAAGGTGAGATCCAGCCGGCCGGGAATCACGGCACGATAGAGGTCGTGTTCTTGCACGAACTCCAGCTTGTCGGCGATGCCGAGTTGCTGGAACAGCCCTTCTCGCAACGACATCGGCTGACCATCGATGCCAACGCCGGACAGCTGGTGCAACGCGACCTCGAACTCGAAACGTCCACGGCGGAAGGATGTTCCGCAGCCCCCGGGAATATTGTGCCGCTCGAGCAGGAGGGTTCGCGCGCCCGCGCGCTGGAGGGTCGCGGCGGCGGTCAGCCCGGCATTGCCCGCGCCGATGACGATGGCGTCGTAGTCGCTCACGCTCCGGCGGCTTCCCGCTCGAGCTGCGCGGCGGCCTCGGCCTTGATCCGCTCGAACTGCTCACCCATACGCGCCGCGAGGGCCTGTGCCGCCGAGAGCGGACGCACCATGACCATGAAGTCGTCGATCTTGCCGTCCTCGTCAAAGTGCAGGAAGTCGCAGCCGGTCAGCCGCTTGCCGTCGACGGTGGCCTCGAACACGAACGCGTGATCACGACCGTCCGCGTCGGCGATCTCGCGCACATAGCGGAAATCTCCGAACACGCGGATCACCGCGCGCAGGATGGCCGCGGTGATCGCCTTGCCCGGGTACGGCTGGAATGCCACCGGACTGGTGAACACCACGTTGTCGGCCAGCAGCGCCTCGATGGCGGCCTCGTCACGAGCTTCCACGGCTACGCGGAAGGGGTGCATCTCCCACCTCCTATACTCAAGAAATTTAATAGGTAACTTGAACCGTATCCAGGTCGAGTCGACCTGTCCATAGCTCGAAGGACAGATATTTGATTAATCTTCTCGAGTGGTAGCCTGAGCCGATGGCGCTACGTAACGCGGTGCTGGCCGCCCTGCTGGAGGGCGAGGCTTCCGGCTACGACCTGGCCAAGAGCTTCGACGCCTCGGTGGCCAACTTCTGGATGGCCACGCCCCAGCAGCTGTACAAGGAGCTGGAGCGGATGGCGGCCGATGGCCTCATCGAGACCCGGGTCGTGCAGCAGGAACGCAGGCCCAACAAGCGCCTGCACGCCATCACCCCCGCCGGGCGCGCGGCTCTCCACGAATTCGTCGAGAAGCCGGCCAAGCCCACCGCCATCCGCGACGAGATGATGGTGAAGGTGCAGGGCATGGACGTCGAGGACGCCCCCGCCGTGCGTGCCGCGGTAGCGGACAAGCTGGAGTGGTCCAAGTCGAAACTGGCCCGCTACGAACGCCTGCGTTCCCGGTTGCTGGACGGCCGCAGCGAGCAGGCGTACCTGGCCGAGGCCGAGCGGGTCGGCCCCTATCTCACACTGCTGCGCGGAATCTCCTTCGAGCAGGAGAACATCCGATGGGGAGAGTTCACGCTGTCGGTGATCGATCGGCGGATCGCCGCGCACGTGTGACCGTCGCGGCGAAAAGCCCGCACCACCAGTCGATACGGCGTTCTTTCTACACCGGGACTCGATCCGGTTCCGGTTCGCGGTCCTCGACCCGCTCGGTCGCGCTCGCCTGCGCGAGCGGACTTACCCGATGCAGCGCCGCGTATCCCACGCTCGCCGAGACCAGCGCGACGAATACCCCTAGGTTGCTGCTGCCCAGGCCACCCGCGCGGGCGGCAGGCGTGAACAGGTAGCCGAGCAGCGGGCCGACATGCGGATCGGGCGAGGTGACCAAGCCGAGCCCGGCGATGGTCGCGACGATCAGACAGCCGACTCCGACGCGGTTCACCTTGCCGTAGCCGCCGACCGGGCTGTACAGGGCCGTCCGGTCGTAGCCGACGCGGCGACGCTGCCACAGGTCGACCACGAAGATTCCGGTCCATGCGGCCATCACCACACCGGTGGTGGTCAGGAACGCCTGGAACGGAGCGAAGAACCCGGGGGCCGCGAATGCCACATAGCCGCCGGCAGCGGCGATCAGGGCCGCGTCGATCAGAACGGTGTAGTGCCGGGATATCCGGACGCCCAACGTCTGCAGCGCGAGCCCGGAGGAGTAGAGGCCGATGATGGAGCCCGACACGAAGCCCACCAGCGCCAGGATCAGGTAGGGCACCAGAAACCAGGTGGGCAAGTGGGCCGACAGCGCGCTGATCGGATCGGTGGCCGCCGTCGCCGCGATGTCCGGATCCCCCGCCGCGAGCACCGTGCCGAGTCCCATCAGAACGAGGGCGGGAGCGGTGCCACCGAACGTGATCCAGCCGACCAGCGCGCGTTTGCCTGCGGTGCGGGGCAGGTAGCGGGTGTAGTCGGCCGCGCAGTTGACCCAGCTCAAGCCCAGCGTGTTGGCGACCAGCATCACCCCGCCCACGAACGCGCCCACGCTGACCTGTCCGTGCGTCGCGAACGAGATCCTGGGCAGCGTCAGCACTACATAGACCACCGACAGCGCGGTGAATGCGAGGGCGAACCACTTCTGGATCCGCAGGATCACGTGACAGCCGTAGATTCCGATCACCGTGGTCACCACGATGACAGTGACGAGAGTGACGACCATGAGCGGTGCGGTGTCCATATCCGGGTCGAGCCGGTGTGCCACCGTGCGGGCCGCGAGGGTCGCCAGCACCGCCGAGAAGGTCTCCCATCCGACCAACGCCAGGTAGCTCAGCAGTGCCGGAATCTTGTTGCCGTGGAACCCGAACGCGGCGCGGCCGGCCACCATGGTCGCCGCTCCCCCTTGCTGCCCGGCCAGCGACACCAAGCCGAGCAGCAGGAAGGAGAGCACCGCGCCCACCGCCGCGGCCAGCGCCGCCACATGCCAGTCCAGGCCGAGCGCGGTGACGTACGGACCGAACGACACCAGGACCACATTGCAGCTGGTGCCCGCCCACGGCCAGAACAAGGCGCGTGGCTTGCCTCGACGTTCCTCGTCCGCGACCCATTCGGCGCCCTTGCGCTCGACGGACCAGTCCGACGGTTCTGCTGAACTCCCGACCATGTCGAATCCCATCGTCGAGGTGGGAGGAACCGCCGACCCAGTCTCACCACCGTGCACCTATATAACGTGCCGTTATGTGTTGGCCCATTATAAGTGCGAGAACGCCGATGGGGAACCAAAGTTGATAGCACAACCAAAACCGCAGCGCGGTGGCTTCACGGCGTTGGAAGCTCCCGTGGACTGGTGACAGATGAGCGGCCGTGCGGTCGTCAGCTCACTAATGCCTGCGGCGACAGTGTCTTCAGCATCCCGTTCGCCCAGCGCAGTTGCCGCAGCGTTTGCGGGTGGCAGCGCTGACAGAGGTCGACCAATTCGAGGTCCTGTGCCGCTTGGGCTCCTTGGGCCAGCAGTTCCCAGTCGAGGGACACGCCCGCCGCGACGCGGTGCAGACGGCGCAGATCGGCGAGCAGAAGCAGGGCCGGTTCCGGCCGACGGCCCAACCGGGCGCTCAGACGTTCTTGCAGACCCGCGCCGAGGGCGTCGGTGCGGGGCTCGGGGCGCAGCTTCAGCCCGTATCGGCGGCTCGCGTCGGCAAGGTCGGCGATGTGGTCGAGGGACCAGCTCCGAATGTCCAACGCCACGTGCCGGATTTCGTGTTCGGTGACGTGGCGTGCGGAGATCGCGGACAACTCCCGGGCGAGTTTGCGCTCGGATCGGTGCAATTCGCGCAGCGCGATGCGGAGTTTCATCGGTTCGGGACCTCGAGCAGTTCTTCGTCGTCGAGTGCCGCGGTCCCGCCCACGGTGGCGGCGATCCCGGACGTGATCGGCGCGGACGCGGTGGTGGTGGGGGCAGGCGCCGGATGCCCGTCGGCGCCCGCGAGCCGTTCGAGCTCGGCGGCGGCGGTCTTGAAGATCGGCTGTTTGGAGGCGGGATCCCAGTCGGTGATGGTCATTTCGTTGGCTGCCCGCTCGTGCTCGTGCGCACCTGCGGGATCATCCCAGTAGCCGTAGTGGAACGGCACGAACAGCACGCCGGTGCGAATGCCGGTGATTCGCGCCCGTGCCCGGATCGCGCCGCGTGGCGAGGAGATCCGCACCATATCGCCTTCGGCCACGCCGAGTTTCGTCGCGTCCTCGGTAGACAGTTCCACCCACACCTGCGGGGCGGCCGCCTGCAACTGCGGCGCACGCGCCGTCTTGGTGCGAGTGTGGAAGTGGTAGAGGGTGCGGCCGGTGATCAGGGCGAAGGGATAGTCGTCGCCGGGCTGCTCGTGCGGCGGCACATAGCGGGCGGCCTTGATGATCGCCTTGCCATCGGGATTGAGTGCGCGATACTCGGTCGGTTCCACCGGCGTTCCCGTGACCAGGTCCTTGCCGTAGCTTTCGCAGTACTGCGGGGAAGCGAAGAACTCGCCGTTTTCATACTGTCGCTCGGCCCCGTCGGGATGCTCGTCGTTGCAGGGCCATTGGATGCCGCTGCCGCCACGCAGGCGTTCGTAGGTGATCCCGGTGTAGTCACAAGGCCGCCCGGCACTGCACTTCTTCCAAGCCTCGAACGCCGATTCCGGGTCGCGCCACGGCGGCAATGGGTCGCCGTCTTTGTCCCGGAAGTCCATGCGCCGGGCGTAGTCGAGGAAGATGTCCAGGTCCGCTCGCGCCTGACCGGGTGGGTCGATCGCTTTGTCGGAGATGTGCACGGTCCGATCGGCATTGGTGAAGGTCCCGGTCTTCTCGCCCCAGGTCGCCGCGGGAAGGACGACGTCGGCGAGTTCGGCGGTTTCGGTGCGGAACAGATCCTGCACCACCAGAAACAGTCTCTCCTGAGCGAGAATGGACCGGATGCGACCCAATTGCGGCAGTGACACCGCCGGATTGGTGGCGCTGATCCACAGCATTCGAATCGTGCCCTGCTCCGCGTAGCGGAAGATCTGCATCGCGTGCGTCGGGGGCGCGTAGTGCGGAATCCGGTGCGTCTCGATATTCCACAACTTCGCCAATTCGGCGACGTGCTCGTCGTTGGCCCAATTGCGGAAACCGGCCAAGTCGCCGTCCGCCCCGCACTCCCGGGTGTTCTCGGCGGTGGGTTGGCCGTTCATCTGCAATATCCCGCACCCCGGCTTGCCGAGCATCCCGCGCAGGATGTGAATGTTGTTGACCTGCACCGCAGCCGCCGTCGCCTGGTGGGATTGGTAGAAGCCCTGCAACACGGTCGACAGCAGTCGTCGCGCGGTGCCCAGCAACTCGGCCGCCCTGCGCACGTCCGCGGCGGCGACGCCGCAGATCTCGGCCACCCGCTCCGGGGTGTAGTCGGCCACCGCCGAGGCCAATTCGTCGAATCCGACGGCGTGGGCGTCGATGTAGTCGCGGTCGATCCAGTCGTGCTCGATGATCTCGCGCAGCAATCCGTTCATCAGCGCGACATTCGTTCCCGGCAGCGGAGCCAGATGCACGGTCGCGGCCTTGGCTACGGGTGTCGGGCGCGGATCGACGCACAGCAACGCCGGGGGTTGCGCTCCGGCCAGGCGGTCGAGCATGCGCGTCCACAGGACGGTCTGGGTTTCGGCGACGTTGTGTCCGAACAACGCGATGACGTCGGCGTGGTCGACATCGGTGTAGCTGCCGGGCTGGCCGTCACTGGCGAACGACTCTTTGAGTGCCTGGGCCGCGGTGGCGGTGCACAACCGCGTGTTGCCGTCGAGATGGTTGGTGCCGATCGCCCCGTGCGCGATCACACCGAGGGTGTAGTACTCCTCCAGGAACAGCTGCCCGCTGGTGTAGAAACCCAGCGCACTGGGCCCCTGCTCGGCGAGCAGCTCCTTGCTGCGCCGGACGACGCGGTTCATCGCCGTGTCCCAGTCGGTCTCGACCAAGCGCCCGCCGACACGGATCAGCGGCCTGGTCAGCCGGTCGGGTGACGCGTTCGCCTGCCATCCGAACAGGTCTTTCGGGCCGAGCCGACCGTGATTGACCCGGTCTCCCGCGCGTCCACGGACCCCGACGATGCCGCCGTCCTTGACGGCGATGTCCAGCGCATCACCGTTGCTGTGCAGGATCGACGCCGACTGTACCCACTCGTCGACGTCCTGCTCCCGGACTCCGTCCGCCAGATGCATGTCCACGCGGGCGGGCCACGGCTTTCCCGGTTCGTACGGCGTCCGGTGGCCCCAGGGTTCGGCTATACGGTCGTGCCTGATCACGACCCGCGCATACCCCACGCATGGTGCGGCAAACAGAGTCGGCGGGGTCGTGCCACACTGGCGTAGATGGAGCGAGCGAACGCTTTCCACGACGAGAGATCCGCACCCACCGCCGGTGGGGAGAGCACTCGCACGGTGCTCGTCGCCTTCGGCGCGAACGTCGCGGTGGCGGTGGCCAAAACGGTCGCCGCGACGCTGTCCGGCTCGGCGTCCATGGTCGCCGAAGCCGCACATTCCTGGGCGGACACCGGCAACCAGATCTTCCTGCTCGTAGCCAACCGTCGAAGCGCTCGCACCGCGGACGCGAAACGACCCCTCGGGTACGGACGCGAGGCATATGTCTGGTCGTTGCTGGCGGCGGTGGGACTGTTCGTCGCGGGCGCCGCGGTGTCGGTGTGGCACGGGATCACCGAACTGCTGCACGAAGGTCGAGGTGGACAGGATTACGCGATCGCCTACCTCGTACTCGGAATCGCCTTCGTCTTGGAGGGAACCTCGTGGCTACAGGCCACGCGGCAACTCGGCGGCGAGGCGGAGAGCTTCGATCAAGACATCCTCGAGTACGTACTGAAGACCTCCGATCCGACGTTGCGCGCGGTTTTCGCGGAGGACAGCGCCGCACTGATCGGCATCGTCATCGCCTTCGCGGGAATGGGGCTGCACCAGCTCACCGGCGTGGCGGCCTGGGACGCACTCGGATCGGTGCTCGTCGGCGTGCTGCTCGGGGTGATCGCCGTAGTGCTCATCGACCGTAACCGGCGCTTCCTGACCGGTGAGCCCGCCTCGCCCGAACTCCGCGCCGCCGCGGCGGCCCGCATCGAGGAGATGCCCGAAGTGGCCTCGGTGCGCTTCGTGCGCCTGGAATACGTCGGCCCTCGGCAGGTCTTCCTCGTCGCGAGCGTCGACCTGGTCGGCGACCCGGCCGAGTCGAGCATCGCCCTCACGCTGCGCGCGCTCGAGCGCGAACTCGAACGCAACCCGCATATCGCCGACGCGGTCCTCACGATCGCCGCTCCCGAGAACGACTGAAGCCGAACCTGCCGCGCCCGCTCCTCTGGGAGCGGCGGATCATACGGCGACGGTGTCGGTTTCGCGTCGCACCGCCATGACCGGACCCGAGCCACGGACGAGTAGCCGGGCGGCGAGCGCGAGCACGGCACTGATCACGATGGTGACCGCCATCGGGATTCCGGTCGCGGTGCCGCCGAGCCCGACCAGCGGGGACACCAGGGCGCCGAGCAGGAACTGGAGCGCGCCCAACAAGGCCGAGGCGCTGCCCGCGGCATGCGGGGCCCGGCCGACGGCCAGCGCGCTCGCCGTGCCGAGAATCGTCGTGAACGAGCTGACCAGGACGAACAGCACCGGCAGGATCAGCGCCGCCGAGGCGCCCGCGGCGAACAGAACCAGCAGCGCGACGCACAGGACCAGGATCACGCCCTGCCCGGCCGACAGGATCGACTGCGGGCGGAAACGCTTGGTCAGCCGCGAGCTGAGCACGCCGACGGCCATCATGCCCAGCGCGTTGACGGCGAAGACCACCGTGTACTCGGCGGTCGACAGCCCGAGCACGTTCTCGATCACGAACGGGGACGCCGAGATATAGCCCATCAACCCGGCGAAGCCGAGCGCGAACACGAGGGTGTACCCGAGGTAGCCGCGATCGGCCACCAGGGTCCGCACCACGCGGCCGGTGGTGGCGAGCCCGCCGACGTGGCGGTGGTCGGCGGGCAGCGATTCCGGCACCACGAGCAGGGCGCCGCAGAACATCGCCAGGAAGATCGCGCTCAGGACCCAGAACTCGCTGCGCCAGCCGACCGGAACCAGCGCACCGCCCAGCAGGGGCGCGACCACCGGCGCGATGCCTCCGATGCTGGCGAACAGCGTGAAGATCCGCGCGGCCGCCGCGCCGCTCACGCGGTCGGCCGCCACTGCGCGGCCGATCACGATCCCGGCCGCGCCCGAAAACCCTTGTGCGAAGCGCAGCACGACCAGCAGCCAGATGTTCGGCGCCAGCGCGCACAGCACCGTCATGACGGTCGCGGTCGCCGTGGCCAGCAACAGCGGCCGCCGCCGCCCGAACCGGTCGGACAGCGGCCCGATGACGAGCTGCCCCAGCGCCAACCCGATCAGGAAGGTCGTCAGTGTCAGTTGCACGCTCGACGCGCCGGTGTGCAGGTCGGCGGCCAACCCGGTGAACGACGGCAGATACATGTCGGTCGCGAACGGCGCCACCGCCGACAGCAGCCCCAGCACCACCAGCAGCGGTCCCGAGACCCCCGATGCGGTCGATTTCAGCACGACGACACCTCCAGATACTTATTTATGCATAAGTAATTTATCATGGAGGGTATGGGCCGTGAATCCGATCTGCGCGAGCTCGACGCCGCACTGCGAGAGCTCTCGCGCGCCGTACATCGCGCGGCCGAGCGCTTGACCCGGATGGAGCCGCTCACCCAGGCACAGGCCGAAGTACTCCGGGTGATCGTGCACGAGCCGGGTACCGTTCCCGGGCACCTGGCCGTGGTGACCGGCATGCGACCCAGCAACGTCAGCACCGTGCTGCGCCACCTGACCGAACTGGGACTGATCGAACGCGAGACCGACCCCGCCGACCGCCGCAGCAGCCGGATCCTGCCCACCCGCAAGGCGATCGAGAATGCCGCTCGCATCGACGCGGCGCGCACCCGCCTGGTTCTCGACGCGCTGGCCACCGTCGACGAGACCGAGGTCGGCAGATTGCTGGCCGCGGTCCCCGCCCTGCGCAGCCTGGCGCACGCCCTGCACGACCGTGGCTGACCACCTGCCGAACGATCAGCGCTGCGCCGGACCCGCCGTCCGAAGTGAGCGGCGATGCCGATCGGTCGTCGTCGTGGACCATGGCCGAGTAGCGAATTCGCCTGGCAACGATGAGATCTCGACATGGCCCTGATCGAGCGCGGTGGCGGTCACCACGCGCGAGGCCGGATGGGGACCGCCACTCCGGTGACTCCTGCCGGAGGCTCGGATCGCACCCGCCGATCAGTTCGTGATGGCGTCGAACATGCCGGGCTGATAGGAACCTCCCGGCATGCGCGTGATCACGCCGAGCCGGTTGGAAGCGTTGATCATGGCGACCAGGTAGACCAGCGCGGCGATCTGGTCGTCGTCGTAGTGCTCGCGCACCTCGGCCCAGGTCTCGTCGGAGACGCCTCGGTAGGCGTCGGCGAGCCGGGTACCCTCCTCGGCCAGCGCCAGCGCGGCCCGTTCGGCCTCGGTGAACACGCTGGACTCACGCCAGGCGGCGACCAGGTTGATGCGGACCGCGGCTTCACCGGCGGCCGCCAGGTCCTTGGTGTGCACGTCGGTGCACCAACCGCAGCCGTTGATCTGGCTTGCGCGCAGCTCCATCAGCTCCATCGTGGCCTTCGGCACCGTCGACTGCAGGATCGCCAGGCTGGTGTTCGCGAACCGCTTGCCGATCTTGGCGCCGATCTCGCTGTCGTTGAGATTGATACGGGGTCCCATGACGTGGTCCTCACTCGTGATGTCGTGTGCTGTGCACTGAACGAACACCAGACGTCGGCTGCCCGAGCCTCGTAACAGCGCACCGAAGTGACCTGCGCCACTGCGTATCGGTGTTACAAGACGGCAGGGACAGGCGTCTGATGGGTGACACAGCCGAGAGGGAACAGGAGCCACTTCATGGCCGACACATCGCAGAAGACGCCGGGCGATCACCACCCCGCCCCGGCTACCGCGGCGTTCGTCACCCACCGGAATCTGCTGTTCACCGTCGCCTACGAGATGCTCGGCTCGGCCGCCGACGCCGAGGACGTGCTGCAGGAGACCTGGCTGCGGTGGGCGGGCGTCGACCTCGGCACCGTCCAGGATCAGCGCGCGTACCTGGTGCGGATCGTCACCCGCCAGTCGCTCGACCGGTTGCGGACACTGGGGCGGCGCAAGGAGTCCTACGTCGGCCCGTGGTTGCCCGAGCCGCTGCTCACCGCGCCCGACGTGGCCGAGGACGTCGAGCTCGCCGACAGCGTGTCGATGGCCATGCTGCTCGTGCTGGAGACGTTGACGCCGATCGAGCGAGCGGTCTTCGTACTGCGCGAGGTATTCGATCTGAGCTACGACGAGATCGGCGAAGCCGTCGACAAGAGCCCCGGCGCGGTCCGCCAGCTCGCGTACCGGGCCCGTGCGCACGTCGCGGCACGCCGACCGCGCGGAGTCGTTTCGCCCGCCGAGACCCGTAGCGCCCTCGAGGCGTTCCAGCGAGCGACCGAAACGGGCGATCTGCAGCATCTGCTCGACATCCTCGCGCCGGACGTCGTCCTGCTCGGTGACGGCGGCGGCGTCGTGCAGGCCACCCTCGCGCCCGTCCTCGGAGCCGACAGCGTGGCCAGGATACTGGCGGCCGGGCTGGGCAGGCTCGCCGCGGTGTCGAGGCAGCCCGCGCAGGTCAACGGATATCCGGCGCTGATCTTGCGGCGTGACGGCGAGATCGACACCGTCTTGGCGCTTCGCATCGACGACGGCCTCGTCACCGGCCTCTACGCCGTGCGCAATCCCGAGAAGCTGTCCCGCATGGAGCGCGAGACGGCGCTGTGCCGCTGACGAAGGAGAGGGTCCGGCATCGGCGCCCCGGCGTTGTAGACGGCGTCGAGGACGGGATCGTTCCACACGCCACCGGAGAGCACGGCCCCGTCGCCGGGCACGATCCGGAGCGAGGAGCCGCTGCGCTCGGCTCCCTCGAACAACCCGAGCGCTGGTAAGACTCTCGGACCCACGGAGAGCCCACTGCCACGAATGCCGCGGACAGCACCGCCCAGCGCGCCGGCAGCAACGGCAGCGCGGGCACACCGTCCTCCACCACTGCCACGCCCGGCTCGGCCCTGGCCGCCGTGTCGGCGGGCCGCGATTGCCGATCGGCATGCCCGATACGGGCGGCCAGCCACAGCGACAGCCGGTCTCGCGGAAAGACTTCGAGGTCCGCTCGATAGATCTCGGGTGGGGAGAGGTGGTTGTCGGGGAACGGTTCGGCGTCGTAGTCGCACGGGAACGAACGGAGTTGCCGAAAACAATTTTTCGATGTCCATCGATCGATTCATGCTGCGCGCGATCAGAATTCGCTTGGCCTTTGATGAAGGCTCGACTCACTGCGGTGTAATCAATGTCGGAGGGCCAGCGCGAGGCCGCCGACTCGCTGACCGATATCGACCACGCGTCGGGCGGACAGCTGGGCGGGTGAGCGGCACATGGTGCGCGACCGGATCGAGGAGATCCTCTCGCGGATGGATTCGCACATGGAAACCGAGGAGTGATCGCGGCGGGGGCGCGTCCGCGGCGGGCGGCAGTCACCGATCGGTGAGCCGGAGGGGGCCGCGTATCTGGCGGGCCACCGCGCGGAACCAGCCTATGTCGTGTCGGCCGCCCTCGGCGTCGAAGGCGGGCCGGAGTTCGTACCAGCGCAGGCCGGGGCGCAGGTGATGCACGCCGTGCAGGTTGAAGCTCAGCGCCAGTACTTCCAGTGGCGCGGGCAGTTTCAGGTTCAGCGCCTCGAGCGGCTCGTCGAGATCGGTGCCGTAGTGATAGGCGTTGTCCGACAGCGAGACGATCACGCCGCGCCCGGCCAGCGCCGCGAGCAACATCCACCAGTGCGGACCGTAGGCGGCGAACGCCGCACCGTGCAGCCCTACGACGACGGCCGCGTCGACGCGGAACTGCCGGAACACCTCGGGTCGCGCGAGGCATTCGAGTAGCGGCCCCGCCACCGTGTCCGGCCCGTCCACCGCCCGGGCGAGCCCGTGCACCGCCGCGACGGGCAACGCCGCCAGCATGATCGCCGCCACCTCGAGCAGATACAGCCCGCCGAACAGCCGCAGGTAGTACCCGGGCGCGACCTTCGCCCAGGTGGAACTCGCCGGGTCGTAGACCTCGGCCCGCTCCCGAGTCCGGTTGTAGCGGTGGTGCAGCAGGTGACCGGCTTTGAGCAGCGCGAACGGCGACCCGTACAGCACGGCGAGGACGCGCCCGTACCGGTCGTTGCGAGACCGCGAGTGGTGCAGATTGCCGTGCACGGCCTCGTGGATCACCGACCAGAATGTCGTCGTCAGCAGTAGCAACGGCAGCAGGGCCCAGCCCCATGCTGGGTCGCCGGGAATCAGCAGCGGGAGCCCGAAGAGCTGGGCGATATTCAGCACGACCGCCGTGGCGGTCAACCACGATCCGATCCGCCGTCCGTCGTCGCGCCGCTGCGCGTGGACAGCGCCACCGGTGCACCGTTCGGTCATCTCGCCCCCGGTCACCTCTCCGGTCTTCTCCGGAAACCGAGCGTGCACGACCTGCCCCACCAACACCCCTACAGGGGCTGTCGCCGCTCTTACATCAGTGCGACGAAACGGTGTTGCGGGAGAACGGTGTACGACGGCCACCTGTCCCGAGCGATCGACACCGGGACCGACGACCGATGCCCGTGGCGAGATCGGGCGTCGTGGTACCGAGACCGGAACGAACCGATAACGGTTCCATGAATCGCGGGCTCGCCCGGTGGCACGCCGGGAAAGGCGAGAACCATGAAACTGACAGTCATCGGCGGTACCGGGCGGATCGGCTCTCGAGTGGTGCGGAAGCTGGCCGCGGCCGGGCACGAGGCCGTGCCCGCGTCGATGTCCACCGGTGTCGACGTGATCACCGGAGAGGGCCTGGACCGGGCGCTGGCGGGGGCCCAGGTCGTCATCGACCTTGCGAACTCGCCGACCTTCGACGAGGCGTCGGTGGATTTCTTCCGCATCTCCATGCGCAACCTGCTGGACGCCGGGGAGAAAGCCGGTGTCGGGCATCAGGTCGTGCTGTCCATCGTGGGCGTCGACCAGGTGCCCGGCCTGGACTACTACCGGGCCAAGAGCTTGCAGGAAGACCTGCTGCGGCTGGGCCCAACGCCGTACTCCATCGTGCGCGCCACCCAGTTCTTCGAGTTCATGGACGCGGTGCTGTCCTGGACCTCCGACGACGACACCGTCCGCCTGCCCGCCACCCCGATCCAGCCGATGGCCGCCGCGGACGTGGTCGACGCGGTCGTCGAGGTCGCCACCGGCGCTCCGCTGGGCGGGGTCCGCAATGTCGCCGGTCCGGAGGTCTTCCGCCTCGACGACCTCGGCAGGCTCACCCTGGCCGCTCGGCGCGACAGCCGCACCGTCGTCACCGACGACACCGCGGGCATGTTCGCGGACGTTCCCGGCGACGTTCTCACGGCGGGCCCGGACGCCCGTCTGGCCGCAACGCACTACCGGGATTGGCTCGAGAAGCACGAGAGCACCCCGTGATCGACATCGCGGCTCATTCGGTTGCCACGGTCGCCATGGACAACTCCCAGAAGTCGGCGTAGCGGCCACCGAGACGCAGCAGCTCGTCGTGGCTGCCCTCCTCCACGATCCGGCCGTCGTCCAGGAAGACGATGTGATCGGCCCGCCGGACGGTCCGCAGCCGGTGCGCGACCATCACCACCGTCCGGCCCGCCATCAGGCGTTCGATGCCCTCGTGGACGGCGGCCTCGTTCACCGGGTCCAGCGCGGAGGTCACCTCGTCCAGCAGGACGATCGGCGCGTTCTTCAGCAGGGCTCGCGCGATCGAGACGCGTTGGCGCTCACCGCCCGACAACAGTGCGCCGCCCTCGCCGACGTTCGTCGCCCATCCGCCGGGCAGCCGATCGATGACTTCGTCCAACCCCGCCGCGGTCGCCGCCGCGCGCACCTCGGATTCGGTGGCATCGGGACGGCCCAGACGCACGTTCTCCTCGATCGTGCCGTCGAACAGATAGACGTTCTGGAAGACGACGGCGATCCGTTCCATCAATACTTCGGTGCTGATCGCGCGCACGTCCACGCCGCCGACGCGCAGGGCGCCGTCGTCCACGTCGTAGAACCGTGCGAGCAGTTGCAGCAGTGTGCTCTTGCCCGCACCCGACGGTCCGACGATGGCGACCCGCTGTCCCTCGGGTACCGACAGCGACACGTCGTCGATCACGGTACGACCGCCGTGCCGGAAGGCGACGGACTCGAACGCCAGGTCGTTGCCCACCGGCCGGATCGGTTCGCGAGGTTCCGGCAGCGGCTCGGTGCGCAACACGGTGTCGAGCCCGCCCAGCACGGTACGCGCGCTGCGGAGTTTGCCGCCGATCTCCGAGAGCGACAGCAGCGGATCCGCGCAGCGGGCCACCAACACCAGCATCGCCACCATCTCCGCCGCGCCGACGCTCCCGCCGAGCGCGAGGTAGGCGCCAAGGGCCAGCAGCACGGTGAACATCGCCTGGACCGTGAGCGTCAGCCCCACGATCCCTGGCAGCGCCGACAGCACGGCACGGCGGGACGCCCGCTCCAATCCCGACAGCGCGTCGTCGAGCAGCCGGAATCGCTCGGCCGTTCGGCCACCGGCTCGCAGCACCGGCTGTGCCTGGAGATACTCGACGACTCGCCCGGTTGCCTCCTTGGTGCGTTCGACGCGTTCGGCGTCGGCGGCGGCCATCGAACGTCCCGTCCAGATCTGGATCGCCGCCACGATCGGCACCGCGGCCAGCGCGGCCAGCCCCATGTGCCAGTCGAAGGCGAGCAGCACGGCGACGATCGTCAGCGGAGTCACAGCGGCGGCGATCGTCGGCGCCAGCAGATGCGCGATCACGCTCATCGCCTGCAGCACACCCTCGCCGGCGAGCACCGACACCTCTCCGACGCGACCGGCGGTGAACCAGCCGAGCGGTAGCCGGGCCAGGCGATCGCCGAAACGGTGGTAGACACCGCGCAGCAGCGTGGTGCCCACGAGGAAGCCGGACAGATCGCTGCGATAGCGCAGCGCCGCGTAGCACGCGATCGCCGCCCCGAACGCGAGCAGCCACGGCCAGGCGTCCGTGGGCGTGCTCCCGAACAGCGCTCGCAGCACCGGAACCAGAAGTGCGTAGGACAAACCTTCCGCTACCGAGGTCGCCGTCATCAGGGCCACGGTGCGTCGTACGGGCTGGGCGTACTCGTCGCCCAGCACGCGCAGCAGCATTCGGATCATCGGCGCTCCTCTCCTCGCGATGTCTCGTCGGCGAGCGGGCGTGCAGGCACGCTCCGCTGCCTGCTCCATGGCCCGAGCTCACGCCGGAGCATGCCACCGAGGGTTTCGACCTCTTCGGTGAGCGTGGACCGGTGCGATCGCCAGAATTCGGCGAATTTCCCGTTGCGGGACAGCAATTCGCCGGGCTTGCCACGCTCGGTGATCGACCCGTTCTCCAGCAGCACGACGGTGTCCGCGTCGGCGATGGTCTCCAGCCGGTGAGCGATGACCAGGATCGTCCGATCGCCTTCCAGTGTCGCCAGGGCTCGGCGCACCGCCTGCTCGGTGTGCGGGTCGGCGAAGGCGGTGGCCTCGTCGAGCACCAGTACGGGAGTATCGGCGAGCAGTGCCCGGGCGATCGAGATCCGTTGCGCTTCACCGCCCGACAGCTCGGCCTCCGCACCGAGCACCGTGTCGTAGCCGCGCGGCAGCTCGAGAATCCGATCGTGAATGTTCGCCAACCGGGCGGCGCGCACCACGTCGTCGCGGTCGGCCTGCGGTAGCGCCAGTGCGATGTTGTCCGCGACCGACGCGCGCAGCAACCGCACGTCCTGGAAGACGAAGGAGACCATCCGATAGAGCGCCCGGCTGCCGAGCTCGCGCAGGTCGACCCCGCCGAGCAGCACCGAACCGTGTGTGGGGTCGAAGAATCGAGGAAGGAGCTGAACCAGCGTGGATTTTCCGCTGCCCGACGGCCCGACGATCGCGGTGACCGTCCCCGGCTCCAGGACCAGGTCGATGCCGCGCAGCACCTCGTGCTCGGCGTCGTAGCCGAATCGCACCTCCCGCAGTTCCACCCGGTGCCCCTGCGGCGCGAGCGGGCGCGAAGGTTCCGGCAGCGACGGCACCGCGAGGACCTCCCGGATCCGGTCGACCGCGCGCCGGGCCGCCCGCAAGTCGTCGAAGCCGTGGCCGAGCGCCGCCACCGGTGCGGTCAGACCAAGTCCGAGCAGCAGGAAGGGCAGCAGGTCAGCCGGGGCCATGGCGCCGCCGGTGATCAGGACCGCACCACCGGTCAGCACGACCAGCAGCACGAACGGCGGCGACAACACCACCTGCATCGCCGCGCCGAGTCCGGCTAGACCCCGCACCATGCGAAGGAAGGAGTCGGTGAAATCGTCCGCGGCCGTGCGGAATCTGCGGTGCGCGCGCTCGCTCGCGCCGAACGCCTTGACCACCGAGATGCCCTGTACGAACTCGACGGTGGCACTCGCGATCCGCGCCATCCCCGCGTCGAACTCCTGCTGCGCACGCAGCCGGGCCGGGGTCATCATCAAGGGGACCAGCGCCACGGCCAGCGCGACCGGTATCAGCGTGATCAACGTGAGCCGCCAGTCGACGGTGAACAGGTAGGTCAACGACACCAGCGGCACGACGAACGCGGCGACGAGCTCGCCGGGGGTGTGGGCGATGAGTGGATGCACGGTGCCGACGTCCTTGCCCACGATCTTCGACAACTCGCCGGAGCCGCGCCGGGAGAACCAGCCGATCGGCACCCGCCCCAGTCGCGCGGCCAGTTTTCGGCGCAGCGACAGTTGCACCCGGCTGTCGAGCAGGTGCCCGATGCCGGACGACGCGGCCGTGAACACCAGCCGGACGAACAACCCGGCCGCCCCCGCGATCACGATCATCCGGACATGGCCGTGATCGATCGGGCCCGGCGACAACAGCGTTCGACCCAATTCGACGACCGCGAGCAGCGGCGCCAGACCGGCGACGGCACCGATGATCTGCAGGACGACGACGACGGCGAAACCGCCCAGGTACGGGCGCAGCAACCCCGTCCCATTTCCTCCCGCCGGGGAATCGGCATCCGACGGGGGCGGTGTGGACTGCTTCCTCGCCTCGGCGAGGTCGATGGTGGTCATCGTTCTCCCCTCTTCGCAATCCCTTTGCGGCTACGCGCTTTGCGCGCCGGTCGCGGGGTGCAGCGCGCGACGCAGCGCGGCGGCGAATTCGGCGCTCTGGCGCTGGGACACATCCGCGGACAGGATCGCCTGCGACCCGTGGAACGTGCCGGGCCATTGGTGCAGCTCGACCGGCACGCCCGCTTGCAACAGACGCAGCGCGTACTCGATGTCCTCGTCGCGGTTCGGGCAGTACTCGGCGGTGGCGATGTAGGCGGGAGGCATACCGGACAGATCCGTCGCCCGCGCCGGAGCGGCGTACGGCGTCGCGGGCGCGGAACCCAGATAGTGCTGCCACATCTGGGCCACTTTCGCCCGGGTCACGAACGGCGTATCGGTGAAAGTGCGCGCCGACCAGGCCAGCTGGCGGTCATCGAGGACGGGTTGGTTGAGCAGTTGGAAGCGGATCGGCGGCCCTTGCTCGTCGCGGGCCCGCAACGCGACCGCGGTCGCGATTCCCGCCCCGGCGCTGTGGCCGCCGATCGCGATCCGCGCCGGGTCGATGCCGAGCTCGACCGCGTGCTCGGCCGTCCAGATCAGCACCGCGTAGACGTCGTCGTGCGCGGCGGGGAACGGATGTTCGGGGGCCGAGCGGTAGCCGACCGAGATCACTGTCACACCGGAGTTGTCCGCCAGCAGGCCGGCCCACGGATGTTCGGTGTCCAGATCGCCCATGACGAATCCGCCGCCGCGCAGCCAGATGAGGGCAGCGCCCTGCGCCCGGTCCGGCCGATAGATTCGTATCGGCACGTCGAAATCGCCCGGCACCGTGCGATTTTCGATCGACATGCCCGCGATGTCCGGTACCGGAATGGCGGCGACCAACTCGGCGAGGCGCTCCCGGGCGGCGCGCGGGTCGCTCAGGTCGGCCGGGGGGAAGAACGCGACTGAGGCTTCGAGTTCGGGGTCCAAGATCATGCCGTCGATGGTCGCGCCCTCGGCACCTGCTGGGCTTCCGCCGACGGGAGTCGCCGTCTACGTGAACGCGCGTACGCCGACGGCGATCGGCTGCGCAGGTCGTCGTAGCCGAACGCGCGGCCGTACTCGCCAGTGCTATGGCATTGTGAGTCAACGTGATTCGAGTCCCAGGCCGCGAACGCCTCGGCAGCGAGGTCAACCCGCTGATCGCTACGAGGTGAAGCCGGTCAGCCCGGTCTGGTAGGCGATCACGACGAGCTGCGCTCGGTCGCGCGCACCCAGTTTCACCATCGCGCGGCTCACATGGGTGCGTGCGGTCGCGGGACTGAGGAACAGCGCGGCGCCGATCTCGTCGTTGCTCATGCCCTGTCCCACCAGCGCCAGGACTTCGCGCTCACGGTCGGTCAGCACGGCGAGCCGGTCCTCGGCGGACTTGGCTGCCCGGCGCTGCGCGGTGAACTGACCGATGAGCCGCCGGGTGATCCGAGGTGCGAGCAGTGCGTCACCAGCGGCGATCACTCGGATGGCGTGCAGCAGTTCGGCCGGGCCCGCGTCCTTGAGCAGGAACCCGCTCGCGCCCGCCTGCAAGGCGTCGAAGACGTTCTCGTCGGTGTCGTAGGTGGTGAGGATGAGCACCTTGACCCGCTCCATCCCGGCGGCCGCGGCGATCTGGGCGGTGGCGCGTATCCCGTCCAGTCGTGGCATGCGGATGTCCATCAGGACCACGTCGGGGCGGGTGGCGCGAGCGAGTTCGACGGCTTCCGCGCCGTTGGTGGCTTCACCGACCACCGTGATGTCGTCTTCCAGGTCGAGCAGAACCTTGAAGCCGGAACGGACCAGGCGTTCGTCGTCGGCGAGCACGACTTTGATGGGTGGTGTGGCGTTCACGAGCGCGATCCGACCGGGGTCAAGGGTAGGCGGGCGGTGACCTCGAACCCGCCGCCGGGACGCGGCGTCGCGTCGAGTTCACCGCCGAGCAGCCGGCAGCGTTCGCGCATCCCGACGATGCCGCGTCCGGTCGTGGTGCTGCTATCCGTGCGGACCGGTGCGGCGGCGCGACGACCCTCGTCGGTGACCCGTATCCGCAAGGCGTCGATGCCGGGTTCGAGCGCCACGGTCACCCTGGTCGGACCGACGTGCCGGATCACGTTGGTGATCGATTCCTGCACGATGCGATAGGCGGCGCTGCCCACCGCGCTCGGGAGCGGAGTGACCGGGGGAGTCTGCGCGAAAGCGATGTCGAGCCCGGCATCGCGGGCCTTGCCGACGAGTTCGTCGATCTGGCCGAGCCCCGGGTAGGGTTCGCGCTCGTCGCCGTCACGCAGTACACCGAGGATCGCGCGCATCTCGCGCAGTGCCCGCGAACTGGTCTGCTCGATGGTGCGCAGGGCTTCCCGGGCCTGTTCCGGTCGCTTGTCGAGCACGTGTGCGGTGACCCCGGATTGCACATTGATGATGGCGATCGCGTGGGCGACCGTGTCGTGGACTTCGCGGGCGATCCGCAGGCGTTCGGCGTCGACCCGCGCTCTGGCTTCCTCGTCGCGGGACCGTTCGGCCAGTTCCGCTCGTTCTTGCGCATCGGCGGCGATGACCCGGCGGGATCGCACGGACTCACCGAGGATCGTGCTGATCACCGACGCGCCGATCCGGAAGAACACCCAGCCGATGGCTACCAGCGGCTTGATATCCGCCGCGGCGATCAGCCAGCCGACGGCGAGGACCGCGATGCCCGCACCGGCGATCATCAGCGTCCGCCGCCCGTCGCCGTAGGCGGCCAGGGTGTACAGGGCGACGAAGAGTCCGAGATAGGAAAGCCGGTCGGGGAAGCCGAGACCGAAATAGATCAGACTGGCCAGCGCCGTCACGCCGAACACCGCGACCGGCTGCCTGCGGCGGGCGGCGACCGCCAGGCCGCTGACGATCAGCAGGACATATCCGAAACCCGACACCGGCGTGTAGGCCGGCTCGAGCGGCACCGGTATCGCGGCACTCTGCACCTGGATCACGGTGACGAACAGCGCCAGCAGGACATCCGGGAACCAGGCGGGCCGACGCGAGAACCAGGCGGACAGCCGTCGTGCCACCGCCTGCTGAACCATGCCGTGAGCGTACGGCATCCGCGAGCGCTCGCGCTCCGGACCGGATGCGCGATCGACTACGACGACCGACGCAGCCGATCACGATCGCCTACGCGGATTCGCGTAGGCCGGAAGCCGAGTATGAACGGCGCTATTCACCTATCGGCTGCCGACGGCTCCGGTTCTGCGCCCACACGGTCCAGAGCGTCAGGACTGCTCTTGCTCGGGATGGGTCACGATGGTTTGCAACGAGTTCCGCAGTTGCTGCGCGGCCTGCGGACTGAGCTGCGCCAGGAACTCACGCTCGGCGGCATCGCTCGCCTCGGTGGCCCGGCGAAGAGTGTCCTGTCCGGCATCGGTCAGTGCGACCACGTTGCGACGCCGGTCGTTCGCGTCCGGCTGACGTGCCACCAGGCCCTTGCCTTCCAGAGTGTCCAGCATCGCGACCATCGTGGTGCGGTCGATGCCCAGCCGCTGCGCCGCCTGCTGTTGGGACGTGGGTTCACGGCCCGCGAGGACGAACAGCACGCCGAGCTCGCGCCCGTCGATGCCGTACGGCGCCAACGCTTTCGTGTTCAGCTCGGCCATCCGCAACTGCGCGTGCTTGAGCAGGTAGCCCAACCGGCTGGTCAATTCGGGGCCCGGCCCATCCGTCCTAGACACCCGCAGATTCTATCGCTAGCCTGATCGTCAGTAGTACTGATAATCAGCTAGACGACAGAAAGGCTCATGTGATGATCTTGGTCACCGGAGGTCTCGGGTTCATCGGCTCCCACACGGTGCGGGCCCTGCTCGACCTGGGCGAGGGCTGCGTGCTGGTCCAGCGTCGAACCGGCGAGGTACCGGCCGAGTTCGCCGGTGCGCAGGTGGCGGTGGAGCGGGCCGACATCACCGATCTGACGGCGTTGCTCGACGTGGGCACGCGCCACAAGATCACCGGCATCGTGCATCTCGCGGGTTCGATGCCCTGGCCACCCGGCTCCGACGAGCCCATCGATGGCGCGCGGAAGGCGATCGGCAGTCTGTTCAATGTGATCGAAGCCGCCGAGGCCTGGGGCGTGCCGCGGGTCGGCGTCGCGAGCACGATCGGCGTCTACGCCGGCCTGACCGGTGCGGGTCCACTGCGGGAAGACATGCCCGTTCCGCTGACCGCACCCCATCCGATACCGAGCTTCAAGAAGATCGGTGAGCTGCTCGCCGACCATTTGACCGGGGCGACCGGCATCGAGATCGTCAATTACCGAATCTCCGCCATCTGGGGCCCGCGCGGCCGACCCGCGGACCCGTTCTTCCCGGCCCCTCAGCTCGTCCATGCCGCCACCCGCGGCACCGCGCCGGACCTGTCGTCGCTGCGCTTCCCCGCTTACGCGGAAGACGCGATCGACCTGTGCTACGTGAAGGACTGCGGCCGGGCCATCGCACTCCTGCAACTGGCAGACCGGCTCAATCACCGCACCTACAACGTCGCTTCCGGCCGCGCGACGACCAACGCCGAAGTCATCGCCGCGATCGAGAAGGTCGTCCCGGACGCCGGGATCGACCTCCCCACCGGTGGGTCCGGACAACGCAACTACCTCGATATCACCCGTATCCAGCAGGACACCGGCTACCGGCCCGACTACGACACCGAACGCGCGACCGCCGACTACATCGCCTGGCTGCGCGCGGGCAATGAGCGCTGAGCGGGTTTCGTGGCCCCGCAAGCGCCGCTGGGCCGGAAGGGTTCGACGAGTTGGGCGAGATAGCCGCTGGGGTAGTCGGGCTTGGCGGCCATCCCGAGGTCGTCGCTGGTGAAGCGGCGGTCCGGGTCGTAGGAGTAGGTGCGCAACAGGTGATCCCAGAACAAGGTGAACAGTCCGAAGTTGACGTCGCCGATGCCCGCCCATTTCAAGTGGTGGAACCGGTGTGCCTGGTTGAGCGCGAGCACGGTACGCAGGGGGCCTACGCGGTAGTCGACGTTCGAATGTTGCAGTAGGAGTTGCACCGCGACGGTGAACGCGAGGGCCGAAGCTACCGAGGTGGGCAGGCCCAGCAGTACGAGCGGGGTGACACCGGCGACGGTCTCCAGGGTCTGGTGCAGAGGATGTTTCATCAGGCCGTTGAAACCGTAGGCGCGTTCGACGCTGTGGTGCACGGCGTGCAGCCGCCACAGCGCGGGAATCTTGTGGCTGGCCAAGTGGGTCAGCGTGATGCCGAGATCTGCGAGGAGAACCGCGACCAGCACCTGAATCGGGAAGGGCCACCGGTGCGGCCAGACATCGGCGGAAGGGATCAGCGCGGCCATCAGCGGCAGTGCGGCCACGCCGCCGAGGGTGAGCAGTTCGTTGACCACGGCGTGCACGGTGTCGCGCCGACCGTCGTCGTGGGCGCGGTTCCAGTCGTCGTGGTAGGGCAGGATCCGTTCGGCGGCGAACGATGCGGCGATCGCGAGTACCAGCAGCGGCAACAGCCATAATTTGCCGGCGCCGGTGGCGATGACGGCGAGCGCGGCGCCGTTGACCGCCAAGAGCATGAACGGCACGTAGCCGTAGCGAACCAAGGTGTGCATGCCGTTCAGCGTGGGGGCCGCGGTCCCGGCGGCGCTTGAACGGATTCGCTACGGCCGCACCATGGTGACCGCACCGGCGAGTTCGGAGGGGGTGAGCCCGAACATCTCGCGACAGACTCGGGTGAGATGCGCGCTGTCGGCGAAACCCGCGGCGTGCGCGGCCTCGGTGAGCGTGCCGCCGCGACGGGCGTGGTCCATCGCTTGTCGCAGGCGCGCCCACCGCACATACGGCGGGAACGCCAGCCCGAGCTCGGCACGGAACAGATGACCGAGTCGACTCGCCGACAGTCCGACCGCGGCGGCGAGCTCGGCCAGACGCAGCGGGCCGTCGAGTAGGTCCGGCAGCAGCTCCAGCGCGCCACGCAGCGCCGGGTGCCGGGCAGCGCCGGTGGGAGCGGGATCGCCGATCAAGGCCGTCAGTGCGGCGTGCGCCAGTTGCTGGGGATCCCGCTCGCCGTCGTCGAGGTCGAGCAGTGGCAGCGCGGCCCGCGACCACGCGGTGACCGAGTCGACGGCGCTCCCGGTGCGCCGCACACAATCGGTCAGCGCGCGCCCGAGGGGCGACTGCGCGTCGGCGAAGACGAGCAATCCCGTTGCCGTGCCGGTAGTTTCGTGCGGTACACCGGGAGGGATCAGCGCCGCTCGCCCGGCCCAGTGGCGGCCGGCGTCGTCGCGCAGACCGACGGAGCCGTTGGCACTGAAGATCAATTGCGCGGCGGCATGATGGTGGCGGTGCGCGTTCCCGAGCCGCCCCGTGTACAACAATCTGCCCGGGTACAGCGTCGCGGTGCCTTGCCACATGTCCGACACCTCCCGATCCCGCTACGACTCGGCCGCCGCGGCCTCGATGGCCTGCTTCATCTCCGCGAGGCCGTATTCGGTACGAATCCGCACTTCCGGCGCGGCCGACTCCGGCAAGACGTCGGTGATCCAGATCAGTCGGCCACGCTCCCCCTCGGCGCGAACCTCGAACGAAGCGTGGTGATAGTCCAGCGCGGGCCTGGCCCCTTCGACGACGGAGTACGCCAAGCGGCGGGCCTCGTCATCGATGGAGACGATCAGTTCACGGATCACATGCCCGTCCGGGAAAGTCAGCGAACGCCGCGCTCCCTCCAGGCGGGTGTCGACGACCCGGCCGGGCAGCAGGCGTCGATGCACGGCGCCGACATCACGCACGACATCCCAGATGTGGCGCGGCGAAGCGTCGATCACGATCTCATGGCGAATCGCTGTCATGGTCCGACGCTCCCTCGTCGTGGGTCAGATCATCGTCAATCTACTCGAGCCGGGCGCCGATCACCGCCACAGACCGCCGCAGGGCAGCTCGGGCAACTCGACGTGGACATCGTCATCGATCGTGACGATCAGGTCCGGATGACTGTGCGCCAAGTCGGCGGCCAGACTCCGGGCCTGTTCCGCGCACGCCCGGTAGTCCAGGACAAGGGCGCCGGATTCGATGTGGATGTGCCGGATATGCTGCGGGTTCGTCATGTCCACCGCACTGTCCGGTGTGTTGTCGGTACGGCATGCTCCGCGCCACCTCCAGACATCGGTCGCAGCGCGGTCGAGCCATGTGGAGGGCCGAGCGTCCTATGGCTCACGTTCCAGAACTCCTCGTAACTTAGTCCGAGATCAACCCTTCGATCGCGCACCCACCAGCGCACTTATGACGAGGTGACGGTTCATCTCGGCGATCTAACGCAAAGAACAATCAGTAACTTACCAGCTATCGCCGATGCACTCCAGAAGGCTTCGAGAGCGCATCGGCGTCCAGAAGGCTCAGCGCGGCGGCTGGCTCATGTCCCGGTTCATGGTGGGGATCTCGATACTGATCGGCATCCGCAGTTCCGCCAGATAGAGCAGCGCCGCCCTGCGGAGGAATTCGTCGAACAGCCAGTAGGCATCCGGCGCGAGCGGCACCACGGGCAGCAGACCTTCACGCACGGCGATGAACGGCCCCCAGCTCACCCGCAGCAGCGGGTCCCAGACCGGCTCCCTGGCGATGGCCAGCCCGTCGGCGATCTTGTCGCCGAGCAGGAAGCGGGTGAAGGCGCCGAGCACCGGTTTGGTGAGGACGGCGAAGTCGAGGTTCGCCCCGAGGCGCAGCAGCCGGTCGGCCAGCTTGGCGCCCTCCGGGGTCGGCGCCAGGATCGGATCCAGCACCTGCGCGGCCTGCGAGTCGGCCTCCGCCCAGGAGTTCGGAATGTATTCGTCACGGATGCCGAGCATGTGCGCGCCCACCTGCCACGAATGCAGGAACGCCTCCGACTCCGCGACGGGCATCGGCACCTGCCACGCGGTCAGATGCTTCATCACGGTGGTGGGCAGGCTGTGCCAGGTGACCATCAGATCGTTCTGGCTGATCGGGATGTCCTCCTCGGCGGAGTACACCCAGTGCGGGGACTGCGGCAGCAGGTGACGCACAGCGGCATGAACCAGCCGGGTCTTCACGCAGGTCACGACCATCTCACCAGCGGGCGCGTAGGCATTCGCGGTCCCGATGTCGTAACCGAGCTTGGCGGTCTTCAAGATGCGGTCCTTCAGGTCGTGACCGCCCTTGGAGTAGTAGACCGCGCGCGCCTCCTTGGGAATGACCGTGCTCATCATGCCGCTGGCCAGCCCGTAGAGCACGCCGAGATACAGCCCGCGCTTCTTGTTGAACTCGACGGCGGTGGCCAGCTTTCCGCGATCAGCCCAGGGCGGCAGCTGACGTGCGTATTCCATGAAATCGCGCAGATCCGGCGGCAATCCGTCCGGCAAAGGCTGCCCGTTCGCGGTCCAGGTGCGCAACAACTCGTTGACCCTCGGCACCTCCCCCCGGTCGATCAGAGAGGCGACCAACTGATCCGCCTCGGGATCCCAGACGGTGAGCGGATCGGCCCCTTCACCGGAGCCGGCCACCGAACCCTGCGGGGACCACGTCCACGGCTCCGCGCGCGCGGGGGTCGCCATGGCCAGCGCGCCGAGCGCGCCCAACACCCCACCGGCTTTCAACGCGTTGCGCCTGCTGAGTCCATCCATGTCTGCGCCACTCCTCATTGAGCCGAGCGCCGCCGTGATGATGCGACGAAAGATCGGCAGCACTCGTACATCGCCGTCGCATCGATAAGAACAGTCATTAACTTAGCAAGCACTGGCGCTTGCTGTCCCGGCTTTCCGTAACTTGCCGGCACCAATCACACCATGACCGACACTCGCGCAGCTCCTGCGCTGAATCGCAGATGATCTGCATATTCGCCGAATTTGAACACTTGACCAGCGACTCACCGATAGAACGGCATCCGGCGTGCCATCAGGTTCTCTCCACTTATCACCACCTGAACCAGTCGCAAATAACTAGTCACATAGACAGTTGGTCACCCAGTCTTCTCGCTGCCGTGTCACCGCTGGATCATGACCGCCGCACAACGAAACGGGCCGGGCGGTTGTACCGCCCGGCCCGTGTTCGGTCGACGTCAGCGACCGGCGTGGCTGTGCTGTCCGCCGCGCACCTTGGCTTCGTTGGGCTGCGCTTCGGCGCCCTTGCGTCCGGCCGCACTCGGATCGGCCGAGTTACGCTCGCCGAAGCTGCCGGTGCTGGCCTGGCCGCCGCGACGCGCCTGCTCCTCGGTGTCGGAACGGTTGCCGAACTGGCCCGGGTTCTTCTGGTCTGCCATCACTTGCTCCTTTCGGTAGCGGATGAAACCGACTGTGGCTCTTGGCGCCACGTCTTCGTGCTACCCCTGCCCCAGTGCTCGAATCAGCCTCGGAGCTTCTTCACACGATCGAAAAGAACTGCCCGGAAACGGCTTCTCCGAGCCGCCCCGGGAAGCTGGTCGCGGCATCCGACCCGGCCAGACCGGCCGGGCGCCACCTGCGTATCCGGGGAGACCAACCGGGTAATCGGGACGCCGCCCCGATGGAGTCGCGGCGAGCGCCGCCGGAAACGAGTAGTCGCCTACGCACGATCGCGCGGCCGATCGCGACGAGCATTCGGTAGCGCCACAACCGTTCGTGGACGGCAGGTGCGCGGGCGAGACAAGCCGGAATCGGTGTCCGCGGCGCCGGCTGTCAGCAGTGCAGAAAGGCCGAACAGATGAAGAAGTACGAAGTCCAACCCGGCGACACCCTCTCCGCGATCGCCCATCGGGAGTACGGAGACGGCAGCCTGTTCCCGGCGATCGCGCGCCAGAACCATCTCGCCGATCCGAATTCGATCGATGTCGGACAACAGCTCCTGATCCCCTACATCACGCGGCGCCACCTCCTCACCACGCCCGACTCCACCGCGGCGCGGAAGCAGATCACCCAGCGCTACTACGGAACCGAGGACACCGGAGTCCAGCTGATCTGGGAAGTCGTCAACGGCGTGGCGCAACGTGCCATCCAGCCCGGCGCGTGGCTGCACATTCCGGAGCTCGCCGATGTCGGTCACCACACGGTGACCGAAAGCGAAACCCTCTCGATACTCGCCGAGCGCTGGTACGGCGACCCGAATCTCGGCGTGATGATCGAACTGGCCAACCACTTGCCCTCGGGCAGCCAGCCGGCTCCCGGCCACGTGCTCGTCGTGCCCGGCCTGAACCGCCGCCGCGGCGTCGCGGGCGACACGCTGCGCTCGATGTGCGAGGACCACTACGGTCCTGCGGATCTGGACACCAGAGTGGGAGTCGTCGCGGCGGCGAATCACATCGCCGAGCCTCAAGCGCTCTTCTCCCGCCAGGTGATCCACTTCCCGTCGTGACCGGGGTCGGCGGCTACGTCGTCGCGTGAGCGCGGCGGCGCCGGGTCCGTCGCCGGAACAGCCAGGTCGACAGGCCCGTGATCGCCAGCGCGAGCGGTGTCAGGCCGAATGCCAGCCAGATCAGTCGCCACCAGCCGTTCACCAGCCAGCCGAAGTGGGCGGGCTCGAAGACTTTGGCGTAGAAGGTGTTCGCCAGCGGCCGGTCGTGACTCGCGTCGACCACCTTGATGTCGGAATCGTCACGGGCGTTCACGTAGACCATGACGTCGCCGCTGTAGAAGAGGCGGTGCTCGCGCGGGGAGTAGGCCCCGGCGACGACGCCGCGGTAGTACGGGGCGGCGTCCGTGGGCAGCAACAGGTAGGCGAGTCGGCCCGGCGCGGCCCGATCCGCGATCGCCGTGGCCTCGCCGATGGACAGCGGGGGCCGTCGGGCATCGCTCGACCGCGGCACGAAAGACCGCTCGGTTCGTTCTAGGGTCGTGGTGCCGCCGGTCGCCACGAGCCAAGCCCGTTGCACGGCAGGCCATTCGATGGTGGTGCCGGTGATGCCCCACAGCAACAGGAACGGCACCGCGAGAATACCGATGACGTCGTGCAGGTCGCGGTCCCGGGCGAAGCGGCCTTTCCGCAGCCGGACCCGGAATCCGTGGCGCAGCCGTGCGAGTGACGGCCACCAGATGACCGCGCCGGACACCGCGAGCGATACCAGCAGGACGCCGAGCGCGCCGAGAATCACCGCACCCCATTTGATGCCGAGGAGCGGAGCCTGATTCTCCAGGATCGGGATCGCGCCGGAGTAGCGCGCACAACCGAACGCGCAGTTGTGCAGGTTGGTCAGCCAGCCGAGAACGCCGTCGGCCAGGTTCACCTGCTCGTTGATTCGTCCGGTAGCGGGATCGACGGAGTAGGCGGCGGTGTACTTCGTGTTCCCGATCGCGATCACGCCGCCGTCTCCACCGACCCAGCCGACGTCGAAACCGGGATCGGCGGCACGCACCATCGCGACGGCCTGTTCTGCGTCGACCACCGCCGGCGCGTCCGTGTGGCGATAGAACGAAGCGTGTTGCGCTCGGAACAATTCCGCGTGGTAGAGCAGGATCGCGCCTGAGGTCGACTGGATCACCAGGACCGAGCCGAGAATCAGCGCCGACCAGCGATGGATCGAGATCAGCCTGCGCCGTATCGGTTTCCGGGATCGCTTCGGTGATCCGACGATCCGCTTGCCAGGCTCGCGCACCACCACGGTCGTGTCCATAAGGTTAGGCTAACTTCAAAATCCGACCTTCCCAATGCGGGAACGGCAGCCAGGAGGGCTTGTCTACACCACCGCACCGGCGGATGATCTGATCAGAGTCACCCCGGACTCGGATCGACGTTCCCGGGCCGGGTTCGGATCGCCCTATCGCTCAGCCAAGGAAATCACCATGATCACCAAAGCCACGCAAGCGATCGCCGCAGCCGCTCTCGCACTGACCATCGGGGCCCTTTTCGCCCCGGCAGCCTCCGCCGCACCGGCTTCACCCGTCCCGACGAACGACGCCCTCGGCTCGGTCACGGTATGCCTCAATATCCCACTGGGCCCGGCCAGCATCAGCTTCTGCATCTGAGGTCACCGCACACGCGGTACCGGCGAACGGACGCCATCCGCGCGGGCCCCGAGGGCTCGACCACGGCGGCCACGAGCGGCGTCCCGAGCAATCGAGTCGTCGGCGGGCACGCTACCCCGCCGGCACGAGGTCGACGCCGTATCCCGGGTGCATGCGCGATGCCATCCCGGTCCGGAACACCTCGACGGGACCGGCCACCTCGGTGGCGACCCCCGCGGCCCGTAGCGCGCACGCTTTGAAGGCCCGCCCGGCCGAGCTGACGCGGTGCTGGACCGAGCCGACCCGATGCTCGAGTTCCGCGGGAAGGCCCTCGCCCCACATCGTCACCTCGGTGAGCCCGCGGTCGAGACAGTCGAGCACGCCGTCACGAACCCGGCTGTCGGACCGATACGTCTCAGCGGCGACGGCGACCGCCTGCGGCCACGTCTCGCGGACCGGCGCGGCCGAGAACTGTTCGAGATCGAGCACCGTCGCCCCCAGGATGCGCAGCGGACGGATATCCGCCTGACCGGTCACCAGCACCGTGACCTCCCAGCCCGCGACGGTTCGATCGAACAGCCATCCGCCGGTCCAGCGCACGACGTCCGCGATATTCGGGGCGACCACCGCCAAGCGGTACCGATGTGGGCAGTCGCGAGCCTGGGCTCGCCATTGCGTGAAGGAGCGCGATCGTACAGCCATGGTTCCCATCCCGGTATCACCAACGAAAATATCGACAGGTCCGGCCGCGGACACCGACTCCGATGGGGTACCAACCATCGCGCCGGCCATAGCGGATCAGCGAGTCGCGCGGCCGATGGGCGGCCGCGTGCCGAACCAGCGAAGGATCCGGTGAGCGGAGACGGCGGGTGGAGGTGGATCGCCGCGCCCCTCGCCGGAAGGTTCTGCCGCACACACAGTAAGGCGGACGGCGACCTGATGACGCCGCTTCGAACGAGCCGAATTGTGACCTGCATCACTACGCAGCAATTACCTGGTCAAACCCGCCGATTCACCTACCGCACCGCGCAGTCGCCATCCCGCCACCAGCCCGCTCCCGGTCCGCGACATTCGGACACAAACGGCCGCACGCCATCCACCCCCCGCGAGACCAACGCGGACGACACCGCGCACGACCACCGAAGAACCCATCACACCAGCGATTTTCAGAACATCAATTCAGATTCGGAACTCAGCGCACGACTGGCCACACCATGAGACACGATACGTCGACGGCTTGACGACACCGCGCGCATGGTTCAGACTGATCACCTACCGGACAAACCTATCCGGATCTGCGACAGGTCCGGGATACCATCGTGGGCAATCTCTTAGCAATCGCTATATCGAGAGCCTGCCACGCGATGATTCCACCAGCGACCGAGGGGGCGGCATGGGCAAGTCGGCGTCTCGGCGACGATCCCAGGAGACGCATGCGAACGTCGACGAGACGCGCCGACCCGGACAACCCGCTCATCGCGACCGCCTTCGATCTGCGCGCGGGCGCCATCGTCCTCGCCGAATTCTGCGCTCCCCCGGCCGATCCGTTCAGCATCCGGCATCGCCTGGCGGACCTCATGCCCCTGGACGCACCGGCCCGCCCATTGCCCCGGCGCCTGCACCGGCTCGCCGTCCTGCTGCGCTGCTGCATCGACCATATGGCGATCACCGCCGAGATCGCCCAGATCCATGATCTGATCGGGCTCGCCGACGAGCTCGTCGAACTGGTGGACATCATCGGTGACTCCGCCGTACATACCGCCGAAGGCATTGTCGCCGTGTGTGATTCGGCACAGCGACAGGCACACGCCACTGCGGTGAGATCGCGCACCCGCGGCGCCGACGCCACGGTACACCGGTTGCTCGCTCGCTGGTCGGCGGAAGCCGGAATAGATTTCGCGCAACGAGAATTCGCCAACGGGCTCCTGCACGTGATCCGTTCGCTCGACCGCGTCGCCGACGCACTGGCGTCGATCGATCGCGCGGCGTGACACGCGACGGACGCGCCCCCCCTTCAGCCGCGCAGAGCGCGGTCCAGCAACGCCCATGCCTGCCGGGCGGTCTCCTTCTTGGACTGCGCATCGGTCTTCGACAGCACGGCCGCCAGCATCGCCAGCGCCAGGACCACGTCCGCGGTGGTGATGTCGGCGCTGATCGTGCCGCGCTGACGCGGATCCTCCAGCTTCTCCGCGATGAGGGTGATCAGCCGTCGCGCCACCTCGAACAGGCGCATGTCGTCGGTGTTCGCGGGATGGATCATCGCGATGAACGCCGCCGAGGTGGTGATCTGATCGACCATGATCGCCAGCAGATCGTCCACGGTGACCGCGGGATCGTCCGCCAGCGCCTCGATGCCCTCGATGTTCTCCTCGAAGACCGCGAGCGCGATGCTCTCCCTGGTCGGGAAGTGTCGGTAGAGCACGCCCTGCCCCACGCCGGCGGCCCGCGCGATAGAGCTGAACGGCGCGTCGAAGCCACTGTCCGCGAAAACCTCCCGCGCCGCTTGGATCAAGGCCGCCCGATTGCCGGCCGCCGCCTTCGGCCCCCTGTTCACACGGCGTGGCGAGGTCATTCGGGCAAGGTTACCGGACCATCGCCGACCGCCCCGCAGCACGCCGGAGGGCCCGGCACGGATGCCGTAATCCGACCGGATACAGCCGCGCCGTATTGACGCGGCGCGGCGATCTCACGCACACTGACCGAGTAACCGGACAACACAGTCCGGCATGGCGAGAGGGTCGGCTCGGCCCGGCTCGGCGAGTAGGGACGCCGTTGCGCCAGGCCGGATTCGACACTCGTTCGACGCCACCATGCCGCATCGGGTGGTCCGGATACACGATGACGCTGCCGTCACCGCGGCGGCCGCACCGCACGCGCTCGGGATCGACCAACAGCCGTCCGAGACCGCATCCGGACTTGTAACCGAGCACACGGAAAGGCGCCCTCACCGCCGAGGGCCGGTACGTCCATGACTTCGTCCATCACCAGCTGGGGCCGGCGCTTCTTCGTGACCGTCGGCGCCGCAGCGATTCTCCTGCCATTCGGCATCGTCGCCGCCCAAACCGATTCCGATCCCTCCGGGCAGGTTCGCGAGGTCGGCGCCATAGCCGCGACCGCGGCCGCACGCGCCGTCTGCAATCCAGGTTCGGCCCCCGAAACAGGTTTGCAAGGCGATGTTCCCGCCGCCGACCGTGACAGCGGCCGCAGCGGCCAGGGCTACAGCTGCAACGTCACCCGGCTCGGCGCCTATGGCGGCCGCGGCGGCGGCATCAACTCGGTGACCTTCGACCACTGCGCCTACATCGGCACGTTCTTCCCGGGCGACCTGCTCGGGCCCGAAGAGGGCGTCCAGGTAGTGGACGTCGCCGATCCCACGAACCCCGTCCGCACCGCCACGCTCACCGAACCGGCCATGCTGGCAGGCACCTGGGAGAGCCTGAAGGTCAACGAGACGAGAAAACTGCTCGTCGGCACCGGGGTGCCCGCTTTGACCGGTGCGGGCCTGCTGTCGGTCTACGACCTCACCGACTGCGCGCATCCACGCCTGCTCAACCCCGGCCCGGGAACCGACCTGGCGATGCCGTTGCCGATCACGGCCCATGAGGGCGGGTTCTCCCCCGACGGCAACACCTACTGGAGTTCCGGCGTCGCACCCGGCCTGGTCAGTGCCGTCGACCTCACCGACCCCGCCGCTCCCCACGTGGTGTGGCAGGGTCTGCCCGGTCTGTCCATGCACGGATTCGGGTTCAGCCCCGACGGCAACCTCATGTACCTGGCGAACAACATGGGCGGGCTGATGATTCTGGACGTCGGCGCGGTGCAGCGCCGCGATCCCGGCCCGCAGGTGCGCGAACTGTCGCACCTCACCTGGACCGACGGCTGGGCCAGCCAGCACAACATCCCCGTGACCTATGGCGGCAGGCCGTACGTGTTCGCCACCAACGAGGCCGGATCCGGCGGCGTCAAGATCATCGATGTCGCCGAGCCCACCCGGCCGCGCATCGTCGAGACCATCAAACTCGAGATCAACCTGCCGGAGAATCAGGACACCGCAATGGCTTCCGCCGCGGGCGGCTCGCTGTTCGCCTACGACACGCATTACTGCGCCGCGGACCGGGCGGCCGATCCCACGGCGCTGGCGTGCAGCTGGACCTCCTCGGGCATCCGTGTGTTCGATGTAAGGGATCCGTCGGCCGTCCGGGAGATCGCCTACTACAACCCGCCCGCGCGCACCGGCCGCAACACCGAGCTCTGGAATTCACCGCACGCGCTCGCGTCGATCATCGGCCCTCCGGTGCTGGCCGGTCCCGCGGTGGTGCAGGCGGTGCTGCAAGGCCAGTTCGACCTCACGCAGGCGACGAGCGAACGAAGCGGCATGCTCGCCTTCGGTGATCTCTCCACGGACTGGTGCTTCTCGCCGCCGGAATGGCGGGGCAACCAACTCTGGACCACCTGCGCCGACAACGGCTTCTTGGCGCTGGAAGTGGACCGGAACGTGTACACGCCGCCTGCCGACCAGCGTTCGACCACGGGATCATGATCCGCCGCCGGTGGCTCGGGGCGGCCACGCTCGCCGCCTTCGCGGTGCTGCTGCTGGTGGCGGGCGCTGCGCTGCGGCCGTTGGCGGTCGGCGCGGACAGCACCGCCGCACCGCTGCTGGACAGCACCGAAACCGGTTTCGTCCAGGACATGATCGCGCACCACAATCAGGCGCTGCTCCTGGTCCAGCGACTAGACGGCGGGGCCGACCCGGCGGTGCGCGCGCTGGCACAACAGATCGCCGACACCCAGCGCACCGAGATCGGCATGATGCTCGGCTGGCTGCGTATGGCCCGGCTCGCGGTGACCAATCCGCACCCGATGGCGTGGATGCACGCGGAGGCCGACCACGAGCACCACGCGACCGCCGGGCACGCGACGATGCCCGGCATGGCGAGCCAGGACGAACTCGACGCGCTCGGCGCCGCGCGCGGCGCCGAGGCGGCGACCGGTTTCCTGCGCCTGATGCAGCGCCACCACTACGGCGGCATCCAGATGGCGCAGGCGGCGGATCGCCGGCTGAACGGCGGCATGGTCGAACAGATCGCCCGCGACATGATCAGCACCCAGGGACAGGAAGTCGGCCTCATCGGCTTGCTGCTGTCCCGAGAGCAGGCACCACGCTGAGATGCGCCCGGCGACTACCGCGACGGCCTGTGTCGCCGGGTCACCGGTCCGGCCGTGTCTCAGCCGTGAACCACCACATCGTGCGTGCTCCCACCACCGTTGAGGCACACACTCGATACGGCTCCGCCGCGACTGGACCGGGCCGCATCGCGGAGGTCCGGCGTGGGTGTTCCGAGGCCAGGATATTCGGCGAGCGGACGACGACGCCTACTGCTGCGACGAAACCGCTTGCTGCTCGGCCAGTTCGGCGAGCCGGTCGAGGGAGGCCGACAGCTTGTCCGCGGTGGTCGCGCGCGCCCGGACCTGACGCTTCTCGTCGGTGAGCGACGTCCAGTCGTAGGTGTGGGTGACCAGGGTGCGGCCCTCGCCCACCGGCTCCAGTTCCCAGCGCCAGAGGTGGCCGGGCGGCTGCTTGCCCGGTTCCGACGGATGCCACGCGATGCGGCTGCCCTCGGTGAACTCCACCACGTGGTTGTCGCGCACAGCCCCGTTGGTCAGGGTGGTGCTGAACACCGCTCCGGCTTCTCGCACCCGCTGCCCCGCCGCGGCCTCGGCCAGGTTGTCGTTGCCGTCCCAGCGCGGCTGCTCGGCGGGATCGGCGATGAGCTCGAAGATCTCCGCGGGATTCGCGTTGATCTCACGGCTGGCGCTGACGATACGGGGAACCTCGTTCTGCTCGGTCACGTGCCGATCGAAGCATCCGGGTCGAGAGCCGGGCAAGCCTTCCGCTCGAGGTCGGTGTTAATTCCCCGGCGCCGATCCGGCGACCGATCCGCCTCCCGGCCACGGCGGACCGGTGCGGTAAGACTGATTCGATCCGACATCCGATCGACGAAGGGACGCGCTCATGGGCGAGCGAGTTGCAGTAGTGTCCGGCGCCGCACGAGGAATCGGCGCGGCGATCGCCAAGCGCTTGGCGGCGGACGGGCTTCGGGTCGGCGTGCTCGACCTCGACGCGGCCGCCTGCGCCGACACGGTCGGCGCGATCACCGAGGCGGGCGGCCGAGCCGTCGCGCTCGGCGCCGACGTGTCGAACGAGGAGTCGGTCGCCGCCGCCGTCGCGCAGCTGGAGAACGAGCTGGGGGCGCCGACCGTCGTCGTGAACAACGCGGGCATCCTGCGCGACAACCTGCTGTTCAAGATGAGCGTCGACGACTGGGACGCGGTGCTGAACGTGCACCTGCGCGGCGCCTTCCTGCTCACCCGCGCGGTGCAGAAGCACATGGTCGAGCAGAAGTGGGGACGGGTCGTCAACATGTCCAGCACTTCGGCGCTCGGCAATCGCGGCCAGGTGAACTATTCGGCGGCGAAGGCCGGTTTGCAGGGCTTCACCAAGACCTTGGCGTTCGAGCTGGGCAAGTTCGGCGTCACGGCCAACGCCATCGCTCCCGGGTTCATCGTCACCGACATGACCGCCGCCACCGCCGCGCGCGTCGGCGTCTCCTTCGAGGACTTCCAGAAGGCCGCCGCCACGCAGATTCCCGTGCAGCGCGTCGGCACGCCCGAGGACATCGCGCACACCGCCTCGTTCCTGGTGAGCGAGGGCGCCGGTTTCGTTTCCGGCCAGGTGATCTACGTGGCGGGCGGCCCGACCAACTGACAACCCGCCCCCGCCCGCCGTGCCGGGGCGGGCGGGGGCGGTAACGTCGCAGCACATGAATCGGCGTGGGGCTCGTCGCGGCATGACGAGCTATGTTCTCTTGCTGCCGAGCCTGATCGGTGTCGGCGCGTTCCTGGTGCTGCCGATTCTGGTGGTGGCCTGGCTCAGTCTGCACAGCTGGAACCTGTTGGGACCGATGGAGTTCGTCGGACTGCGCAACTGGCGGTCGGTGCTGGGAGACGCCGCGTTCGGCCACGCCCTGCTGGTGACGCTGGTGTTGACCGCGATCGTGGTGCCCGCTCAGACGGTGCTGGGTTTCGCGGTCGCGGCATTGCTGGCCCGGCGGCGCGGCGCAACGAGTCTCCGGGTCATGTACGCGCTGCCGTGGATGTGCGCGCCGGTGGCGGTGGGTGTGGTGTGGCAGTGGATGTTCGCTCCCACCGGTGGCGCCGTCAACGCCGCGCTCGGCCTGCGCGTGGAATGGCTCTCGGATCCGGCGCTGGCGCTGCCGTCGGTGGCCGCGGTGAGCGTGTGGGCGAACTTCGGTTACGTGGCGCTGTTCTTCGTGGCCGGAATCCGCGCAATCCCGGACGAGATCCTCGACGCCGGTGCGCTGGACGGGGCCACCGGCTGGCGCCGGATCCGCTGGCTGATCCTGCCGCTACTGCGGCCCACCATGTTCTTCGTATTGGTCACCGGCGTACTGACCGCCTTCCAGACCTTCGACACCGTGTACGCGTTGACCAAGGGCGGACCGGGCGACCGCACCGATGTGCTCGCGATGCGGATCTTCACCGAGGCATTCGACGCCGCACGGCCCGGCCGCGCCGCCGTCATGGCGCTCGTGGTGTTCGCGGTCATGTTCGCGATCACCGTGGCGCAGCACCGCTACTTCCGGGATCGGACCACCTATGAGTTCTGATCGCCTACGTTCGGCGGCCGCCTACGCGATCCTCTCGGCCGGAGCGTTGCTGACCGTGGCGCCCCTGCTGCTCAGCGCGCTCACCGCCGTGAAGACACCCGGCCAGTTCGCGACCGGGTCGCCGCTGGCCCTGCAGCATCCGGTCACCGCCGACAATTTCCGGACCGTACTGGACTACGGCTTCGGGCGTGCGGTGCTGGTGACCGCGTTGATGACGGTGTTCATCACCGGCGGCCAATTGATCACTTCGGTGCTGGCGGCATACGCGTTCGCCCGCACCGATTTCCCGGGACGCGACGCGCTCTTCTGGGTGTATCTGGGCACCATGATGGTGCCGCCGATGGTGACTCTCATCCCGCTGTACCTGATGTTCGCGCGCCTGGACCTGCTGAACACCTTCTGGGCGCTGGTGCTGCCGTTCGTGTTCGGATCGCCGTACGCGGTCTTCTTGCTGCGTCAGTACTTTCGGGCGATTCCGCAGGAGCTGATCGGCGCCGCGCGGCTCGACGGCGCGAACACCCTCGACATCATCGTGCACGTCATGGTGCCGATGAGCAGGCCGGTGCTGGCGACCTTGACGCTCATCACGATCGTCTCGCAGTGGAACAATTTCATGTGGCCGCTGGTCGCGAGCAGCGGCCGCTCGTGGCAGGTGCTGACGGTAGCGACGGCGAATCTGCAGACCCGCTACAACGCGCAGTGGACCCTGGTGATGGCGGCCACGACGCTGGCCATCGCGCCGCTGGTGGTGCTGTTCGTGATCTGCCAGCGGCAGGTGCTGCGCTCGATCGCGTGGACGGGGGTGAAATGAGGACATCGACCCGCGTGGTGCTCGCCCTCGCACTCGCCGCGGCGCTGCTGGTCGCGGCGGCCCTGTGGCTCGGCCGTGACGGCGACGGGTCCGGCCGCACCGTGGTGGGGTTGCGGATCTGGGACGAGAGTCTGGTACCCGCCTACCAGGCGTCGCTCGCGGAGTTCGAGCGGGCGAATCCGGACCTCGCAGTACGGATCACGGTGGTGCCGTGGTCGTCGTATCGGCAGAAACTCCGCTTGGACGTGGCCGGTGGCACCGCCGACGATCTGTTCTGGACCAATCTGTACGAGGACTACGCCGATGCCGGGCGGTTGCTCGACATCGGGGCGACGCTCGGTCCCGAGGCCGCGAGTGCCTGGGACCCCTCGGCGGTCGCGCAGTACACGCGCGACGGGAAGCTTTGGGCTGTACCGCAATTCGTCGATGCCGGAACCGCGGTGTACTACAACCGCGACCTGCTCGCGGCCGCGCATATCGATCCCGCCGAGCTGACCGCGATGCGGTGGAGTCCCGGCGGCGACGACACCCTGCGCCCACTGCTGCGCAGACTGGCGGCGGTCACGCCGTGGGCGTACAACGCGGGTCACGACTTCCAGTCCATCGAACTGCCCTATCTGGGCTCGAACGGAGCGCGCTTCCAAGACGACCACGACAATTTCGTCTTCGACAGCCCGCAGGGCGTGGCGGCGTTCGACTATCTGGTGCGGTTGATCGCCGACGGACTCGCGCCATCGCCCGCGGACACCAACACCAATCCCGACTTCGCGAAGAACGCTTTCTTACAGGGCAAATTGGCGCTGCTGCAGTCCGGGACATTCAATCTCGCGCAGATCTCCGAACAGGCCCGCTTCGAGTGGGGCGTCGCGCTGCTGCCCGCGGGCCCGGCGGGACGGGTGAGCACGAACAACGCGATCGGCGTCGCGGGTAACGCGGCCACCCGGCATCCCGACGCGGTGCGCCGGGTGCTGGCCTGGCTCGGCAGCGGCGCGGGCAACCGCCACCTGGCCGAGGGCGGCGGCGCCATCCCGGCAGTCGTGTCCGAACAGCAGCGCTATCGCGACTACTGGGCAGGGAAGGGCGTGGAGGTCTCCCCCTTCTTCGACGTACTCCGCGGCCCGCGCATCTCCTCTGGTGGCGGACCGGGTTTCTCGGCCGCGCTCCGCGCCGTCGACCCGATTTTCGCCGAAATGTATCTCGGCCGGATTCCGGTGCCGGAAGCGTTGTCGCGCGCCCAGGCCGCGGCCGAGGCCGCCGTCGCGCAGAACTGAGCGAACGCCGGAGAAGATCCGGCCGCCCTAGGATGTGGTGCCGCGATTCGCGGTGCGCGTCAATCCTTTCCGGTCGTAGAACGCCGTCACCGCCGCACCGGAGCACAAGCCGATGACCAGGCCGAGCAGCGCCATCCAGACACCGCGTTCCAGGCCCGCCGCGGCTCTGGCCTCGAAGTACAGGATCGCACGGACGCCGAGGAAGACCTGATGCATCGGCTCGAATGTGGACAGCCAGGCGAAGTACGTAGGCGTCGCCTCGATGGGCACGGTTCCGCCTGCCGAGGGCAACCCCAGCACGATGAACAGGATCAGGTTGACGAGCATGCCCGCGGCGCCGAAGGCGGCGAGTATCGACAGCGCGGTGACGCCCACGGCGAGGATGGCGAACGTGGAATAGAGGAACAGCAGCAAGGCTTTGTCGATGGGCATGTCCAAAGCCGTCCCGACGCCGAGGAACACACCGGACACGATCGGCGCGGCGACGGCGAGCACGCCCCATTTCAGCAGCAATGTGCGCAGCCGGGAGATCGGAGTGGGCGGATAGTGCACATACCACGGCCCGTACTCGGTCGGCGTGAATCCGAGCGAAGCGTCCACCATGGTGTGGATGATCATGGCGCCGGTGAATCCGGCCAGCAGGATCAGCAGCGTGTAGAAGAAGGCCGACAACCCGCCGCCGGTGCCTTCGGGCAGTGGCCGATACGGCGCGATCACCACGTCGATCGGCTCGGCCAGCAGCAACTGGCTGGCTCCGGCCAACTGCGGCGCGGGTCCGCCGGAGGACCGCAGTTGTTCGTCCACCGCGGCGGTGAGCTGCTGTCCGACCGTGGTGTTGACCGCGCCCAGTGCCTGTTCGGCGATACGAAGCGTGATCTGCGTGGCGTAGGTGCCGGTGCGCGGATTGGTCTGCACGGTGATCACCGGCCGGTCGACCTTTCCGGATACCACACCGGAGGCGCCGAGGATCGCGAGCCGCTTGGTGAAATCACTCGGAATGACGATCGCACCGTAGATCTTGCCGTCGCGCATCAGCAATTGCGCTTCGGTGATGCCGATGACGCGCAGGTCGACCTTGTCGGCCGGGATGTTCGCGGTGAGCGCCGCGGTGATCTGGTTACCCACGTTGGCCGGTTTCACGGCGAGTGTGTCGCCCGCATCCTGGTTCACGACGGCGAGCGGCAAGTCGTGCAGATTCTTTTCGGGGTTGACGACGTACCCGAGATACATCACCGATAGCAACGCCATGAGCAGCGTGACGACGACAAGGGGTCGGATCCAGGTACGGATCCGCATGGGTTTCGCTGCCATGGAACCGGCTCCTCTCGCGGCGGACAAAAGACTGCTCGGCGGCGCGGACGTATTCGGCGAACTGCTGGTTATCTTCACCCGTGCGCGCGGACATTCCGAAATCGTGGTCCGGAGTTTCGCCGGGAAACCCTGCGCGCCGTCGATCGCGAGTGGCAGGCGCTCACGCGTCGATCGCCGCGGCCAAGCGGGGCAATTGCCGCAGCGGATTGATCCGCTCGACCTCCATCCGCTGGTCCGCGTCGAAGATGTCGCTGAGTCCGGGGGCCGGATCGTGCGTGCCGGTCTGCGGCAGGGTGAGCGCGCTGAAGGGCCAGTCGGAACCGAAGACGACGTGCTCGCGCTTCCCGACGGCGAGCACACTCGCCATCGCCGCGGCCGATCCGCTGAGCGCGGTGTCGTAGTAGAAGTTCGCGATCTGGCGTTGCGTGTCGAGTACCGACGGCCTGGGCAGATCGTCGGGCCACAGTTCGCCGAGCACCGTTTGCGACGCGACGCTGACGCGGTGGGACAGGAACGGAAGTGTCCCACCCGCGTGCGCGAGCTGGAAGCGGATGTTCGGGTAGCGCTGCGTCGTGCCGGTGGCCATCATCAAGGTCGCCGCGCGCGTGGTGTCGAAGGTGAATTCTTCGAGGAAGTCCGGCAGCGGCAGCTTCGGCTTGGCCTCGGCGGGGATGGCGGCCGGATGCACGAAGACATAGGCGCGGCGTTGGTTCAGCGCGATCAGCAATGGCTCGAAACGCGGATCACCGAGGTAGACGCCGTCGTAGGCGGACAGCAACACCACACCGTCGAGGTGCAGTTCATCCAGCGCGTAGACGGCTTCCGCGACGGAGGCGGCGACGTCGGGCATCGGCAGCACCGCGAAGGCGCCGAATCGCTTCGGATGCGTTTGCAGCAGCCTTGCGGCATACGTGTTGCAGTAGCGGGCCAGGTCGTTCGCCTCCTTGCCACGCAGGAACGACACGCCGGGGTCGGACACCGACAGCGCCTGCGCCTGGATCCCGTAGTAGTCCATGAACGCCAGCGCCTGTTCCGGGGACCAATCCGGCGTCGGGTATCCGCCGATGGTGACGTGACCGTGGTCGAGCAGCGCCGCACGGTAGTCCGGTGGCAGGAAGTGGGCGTGCAGGTCGATCCGGTAGGTACCCGACGGCGCAGGTTGCCCGGTACGAGCCGGGGTCGCTCGAGCGATAGCCGACGTAGCGGCGATGCCCAGCGTTCCGGCGACAACGCCGCCAAAGGCGCGACGCCTGCTCGTCTTCCTGCGGAATCGGGAATCGGTCATAGCAGTCCTCACTCGTCCGGACGGGGAAAACGGACCGGTCCGCCGATGCTTTCCGCACCGCCGGACGGCATGCGATGAAATCATCAACTACGACGAAATATTCGTCAAGAGTAAATGATGAAATGGTCAGGATCGTGGAGAGATTCAACTGTCGAGGCGTACCTACGCAGAGACGAACCGCTTGGAAGGCGGCCGAGTCATCGCCGACAGCGGAGACGATCGGCTTCGGAGCCGCTGAAGTGGATCGAAAGGCGGAGGTGTCCGCGATCCGGTCGGAGCTTCAGTTGTCGTACGACGCGACGCCGACCGGGCCGACGCCGAGGCACAGGTCCAGCCCCGGTGTCTCGGCGGAGATTCGCAGTGCCGAGCCGCTGCCGACGAGGCGGACGAACACGGTGTTCAGTCCCTTCCGGACCGGCGCCGACTCCGCTTCACCGTGTTCCAGGGCGACGCTGATCCGACCATCCCGACTGGCCACGTAATTGATTTGCGCGGTCCACTTGTTCGCGAGCAGGGGGCCGTCGAGACGCGGGAACACCGGCCTTGTTCCGTCGACGCGGTAGCCACAGCCGGGCTCCGGTCCGGGGAGGATGGCCCGGTTCCACCAGACCGCCGCGTCGACGATCGCACCGTCGTCGGTGATCATCCGCAAGTGCGGTGTCGCGACCGCGAACGTGCCGGGGGCGGCCACGGACGCCAGCACGCTGCTGGTCAGATTCTGCGGATAGGCCATCGGATTCAACACGTTCCACGGCACCTCCTGCTCGAGCAGGGGCGCGCCGTCCCATGCGCGCAGTGCCGATTTCACGTTGGTGACATACGTTTCGGACGGACCGACCCGCCACGATCGCACGAATGTCCAGGTGGACCAGAGACTGCTCGCGACGAACACCGCTGTCACCGCGACTGTCAGCTGCCGGACGGGAAGCTCGATGCGCCGCGGATTCCGGGACGGCCGGGGGCGAGCCCGCACCATGAGCGCGCCCGCGGCCGCCGCGATCACCGCCGAGTCGGCGAAGTAGCGCAGCGACTGCATCAACTCCCCCGCGGTGTTCGGTCCGCCACGAGCCAACGCGACGGCCAGCTGAGCGATCACGACGTAGACGGCGGCCGTCAGCCACACCGCCCCGATCCGCTGCCGGGTGCGCATCGACAGCGCCACCACCGCGCCCAGCGTCAGCCAGGCCGCTACCACCGCCCAGCCGGGGGGATCCGCCCACGGCGTCGACGGCAGCCACCGCTCCCACACCCACGGACCGCCGGACAGCGCGGGCACGATCCCCAGGGAGGCCGCGCCGGGCAGCAGGTCGCGCAACTCGTCCCAGTCGTCGGGCAGTCCCGGCCCTGCGACCACCGCGAGATAGGCGATGGTCCAGAAGCCCAGGACCGCGGACGATCCGATCCACAGCGCCGCGCCCCGCCGCGCCACCACACGAATCGGGGACTCGCCGCCGTCGACATGGCGGACCAGCGCCGTCACGGCGAACGCCACGAACGGCACGACCGCCGACTTCTCGAAGAACAGCAACGCCACCACCAGCACCGCGACGCCGGACAGCGCGTATCGGCGGCGACCGCTCCGCACCAGCGACACCGCGTCCCCGATCACCCAGGCGAGGGCGAATTGCAGCGGCAGTGCGTTGAGTGCGGCGGCCCACCAAGCGAAAGCCGGGATCGTCAGGGGGCAGAACAGATAGAAGACCAGCGGAATCAGGAGCGGCCACCGGGGGCCCACGATGAGCAGCAGCATGCGCACCACGGCTACCGACGCACCCACTTGCATGAGCAGCAGCACCGTCACCGGTCCCGCCCAGACCAGCGGCGCGACCGCGTTCACCGCCCAGGCCGTGACGAAGGCCAACGGCATGAAGTGCCCGTCGTGGTCGTACAGCAGCAGATCGGTGGACCACAGCCCGTAGCGGGCCACCCGGCCGACCAGGATGAAATCGTCCCAATAGAAGAAGCCGCTGTCGGCCACCCACCAGCGGACGGCCAGCTGCACCACGACCAGGCATCCGGCCACGACGACCACCGGTTGTGCCTTCGCGATCCTCCGGACGCGGCCCAGCGCCGACACCGGAGGAACGCGCGCCGACTCGGGCACGGCGAGCGCAGCAGTGTCCATGCCAACCCACCGTAGCGGCGTTCGCGCCGGGGATCGCGCCTCGACGGCTACGGAGCGTTCATGGTGCCCTCCCGCCAGCAGGGCCGATCGCCCGACGCACGGTCTCCTCGACGTCCAGTTCCGCGTCGTCCCGCAGGGCCTCGATCAGCGCGGCGCTGCCCGCGATGCCGGTCCAGGGCAGGTCGATCTCGGTCGCAACGAACCACGCCCCGTCCGCGGGCCAGATGAGATTCGGGCTGTTGATCGTCCGCGACCAGCCCGGGAGCAGGTCCGCGGCTCCCCCTGCCTTACCTGGCCGAGCCGGGCCCCGCAACAGCAGATAGTCCCGCGCGGGTATGCGCAGACGCGGCCCATCGATCACCTCCGGTGGGAAGGCCGGTGCGACGGTGGGCGCTGACACGAGATCCGCGGAGCGCCGCCGCGGTCAGCAGAGTGCGGCGTCGGATGGGCGTGGTCCGGCGCGGCCATCTTCCTCCGTCCCCATCGAGGAGAATCCGGCGTCAGTGCCCGACCACACCGCTCACTTCATTCGGTGTGCTCGGCAGCGTGACGCTCGCGGTCTTCGCTCCGGTGGCGAGGTCGACGCGGTGGACCTGCTTCGCGGCGGGGTCCGAGACGTAGGCGACGTCGCCGCGGACGAACAGCGCGGGTCGCGGCTTCTGCCATTCCAGCGGTTCCTGCCAGGAACCTGTCACGGGGATCGTGCGCACGACAGCGCCCGCGACGGGATCGATCACGTGGATGCGGCCGTCGGTGCCGAGGACCAGGGCTTCGCCGTGCGGGCCACGGGCCAGCGAGCGGAAGGTGTAGCTGGTGCCCAGATCGACCAGCCGCAGCGTGCCGGTGACCGTGTCGATCAACGAGACACGCTGCGGGCGTTCGAGTTCGGCATCCTTGTCCTGCTTGTAGTCGCCGAGGACGACGGGCGAGGTCTCGCTGCCCGCCTGGTTGCCGATCCGGCCGTACTCGGTCGGGCCTGCCACCTTGGTGATCGCCCCGTTGCGGTAGACGAGCACGCCGTTCTCACAGCCGAGGACCACGGCCTCGCCCGCGGCGGTCGCCTCACCGTGCACGCCGGGGCAGTCTTCGCTGCGCGCCTTCTCGGTGCGGTTCTTGTCGAGCACCACGATCCCGGTTCGCTTCTCCTCCGTGCCGAGCGTGACGACGAGTTCGCCGTTGGCGAGTTCGATCGCGACGCCGTGGTGCGGGGCGGCCGCGCGGTAAGTGGCGGTCTGCGGCGCGCCGTCTGCGAGATCGGCCGAGTCGAACGCGACGACTTCACCGGTGCCGTCGCTGAACAGCACCGTCCGTCCGGCATGCCGGACCACGTGGCCGGGATGCGTGCCGGGGAACTCGATGCCGGTGAATCCGGCTGTTGCGGCATCGAAGACGCGGAAGCCGTCTTTCGTCGAGACGATCAAATGACGGTCGTCGCCCGCGGGGTTGAGCCGGTTGAAGCCGTCGAGCTCGACCGTGCCCGCGATTTCGAGAGTGGTTCCGTCCAGCACGTGGATTCCGCCGTCGTAGGTGATCGCGACGGGATCGGTGATCCGCGGGGTGTCGCGTTCGGCGGAAGTGTCGGCCCCGCAGCCGGCGAGCACCGAGGCCAGCAGACCGATCAGGGCGGACGATGTGGTGGTTCGAGACCGAACGGGCATGAGCTACTCCGTCTTTCGTTCTGGTGTTCGGGTACTAAGCGGTGGCGAGCCCGCGGACGATCGATTCGGTGTTGGCCCGCATCATTTCCAGGTAGGTGCCGGCGCCGCCGCCGGGCTCGGTGAGCGACTCCGAATACAGCGAGATCACCCGCACGTGCACACCGGCCTGCTCGGCGAGCACACGGGCCAGGCGGTCCGGCTGCGAGGAGTCGGCGAAGATCGCGCCCACCCCGGCGGCCCGGATTGCTCCGGCTAGGGCGGAGAGATCCGACGGGCTCGGTGCGGCGAGCGTGGTCCCGCCCGGTATCACGGCGCCGACCACTTCGAAGCCGAATCGCTGTGCCAGGTAACCGAAGACGTGGTGGTTGGTGACCAGCTTCCGCCGCTCGGCGGGGATGGTCGCGAACCGCTCGGTCATCCAGCGGTCGAGCCGGTCGAGTTCGGCGAGGTAGCGGTCGGCTTCGATCCGCACGGTCGCGGCGTCGTCGCCGTCGACCTGCTCGATGATCCGGTCCCGGATGACTTCCACCGCCTTGCGCACCCGGCGCGGGTCGGTCCAGAAGTGGGGATCCGGCCTGCCGTCCGCGTCGTCCGTGGAGTAGTCGATCGGATCGATCGCCGCGCCGACGGATACCCCTGCCACTCCGGATCTCTCGGCCGCCTCGACGTTGCGCAGCACACTCTCCTCGAGGCCGAGACCGTTGTAGACGATCAGGCTCGCGCGTTCGAGCCGGGCCGCCTGCTGGGCGGAGAGGGCGAAGAAGTGCGGGTCCGCGTTCGCCGGCATGAGCACGGTGACCTCGACCGCGTCCCCCGCGATGGTGCGGGTGAGATCGCCGAGGATGTTGGTGGTGACGACGACTCCGTCGCGATCGGCGTCGGCATTCGAGCATGCGGTGAGCGCGAGCAGGGCGACGGCGAACAGCGCGCACCAGTGAGCGGCACGTCTCATCGGCCGGTCTCCACCATCGCCGTGGGCACGATGTCGAGGCCGAAGGTTCTTGCGGCACGAAGGTTGTCGGCGTAGTCGATCTCGTGGATCGCTCGCGCCGCGGGATCGTTGAGGTAGGCGCGGTGCTCGTCGACGAGGATCAGCGGCGCGGGTGCGCCGTCGAGTACCGGCGCGGTGAACGGTCGGGCCGCGGCGGTCTCCCGTCCGGACAAGGCGTCGTAACTGTGCAGCAGGCCGTCCGCGGTGAGGACCAGCAGTGGCGCGCCCTCGCCCGCGGTATTCGCCGCGACCACCGGACCGGTGTCCGCCGCGGTCCAGGACTTGCGCCGGACGTCGAGCACCCACACCCCGCGCGAGCCCGCCTTCGCCACCAGCGTCGCGCTGCCCGCGCGGTGGAAGAACGCGGTCGCGCGGTCGCCGTCGGAGATGCCGTGCGGATAGGGAATCTTCTCGCCGCTGAACACCGCGTTCCTGGCCGTCACCACCAAAGCGCCGTCGGCGCAACCGAAGACGACACCACGCCTGGTCACCGCCGAGCCATGCGGACGCGGACACTCTTGGGCGAGGACCGAGGCGGGCGCTCCGTCTCGGGCACGAACCTCGATCCGGTCCCGGGCGGGCACGGCCACCAGCAGGTGCTCAGCGTATGGCACGGCGGCTCCGTCGGCGATCACGCCGCGCTCGTGTCGCGACCCCGCGCCCAGCGCGGACCGATCCAGCAGCGCTGTGCCACCCGCGTCGGAAACCAGTGCGGTCACCGCACTGTCGGCATACGCGGCCGACACCGGGCCACCGGCGAGGGCGCCCAGATCGCGGACGGGTGCCCGGTAGTAGTGCACGTGATCGCCGTGATCGACCGTCCATGCGCCCGCGTCCACGATCCGCACCCCGTCGCGGGCGGACAAGAAGGCGTAGCGCCCGTCGGCGGTCACGCGGCCGACGCCTTCCGCTCGGCCGAGATCGATGACGTCCGCGGTGACGAGATCGACCACCCGCACCGCGCCGGTCCCGCTGTCGACCACGACCAGACGCGGCTGCGCCTCGTCGGCCTCCTGCGCGCCCGCCACATAACCGTGCGGCGGCGTCTCCGGAGGGCCAGTAGAATCGCCTGTCCCGCAACCGATCAAGGGCGTCATCATGGCGAGTACCAGGAGCACGGCCAGTGGTCTCGGCGTCCCGCGCGAGGACCGGATCCGATCACGCACCCAGGACGACAGCGCCGAGACGAAGAACAGCGCGACGGCCGTCGCCGCGATGGTCGCCCCGGCGGCGGTGTGCGCGTGCCACGAGATCAGCAGCCCGGCGAAGGTGGCCACCGCCCCGAGCGCGGCGGCGGCGAGCATGATCGCCGGGATGCGATGCACCCAGTAGACGGCCGCCGCGGGCGGCGCGATGAGCAGACCGAAGACCAGCAATGTGCCGACGATGTGGAACGACGCGACTATCGCCAGGGTCAGCAGAGCGATCAGCGCCACGTTCGCCAGGCGAGGCCGTAATCCGAGGGTGTGCGCCTTGCGCGGGTCGAAGGTCAGCGCGACGAATGCCCGGTAGCCCAGCACCGAGATCACCGCCGCGAGAACCGTGGCCGCGACCAGGTACCACAGGTCACGTTCTCCGACGGCGAGTACGTCACCGAAGAGGAAGCCGGTCAGGTCGACCGCGAACGAGGGCGAACGCGACACGATGATCACGCCCGCCGACAGCATCCCGACGAACAGCAGCCCGATGCCGGTGTCCGCGGCGAATCGCGTCCCACGGCCGAGCACCGAGACGCCGACGGCCATCGCCGCGGCGCTGAATGCCGCGCCCAGCAACAGGTTTCCGCCGACCAATGCCGCGATCGCGACGCCTGGCAGCATGCCGTGCGCCATCGCGTCGCTGAGAAAAGCCATGCCGCGCAACACCACCCACGTCCCCGCCAGAGCGCACAGACACGACACGAGCAGTCCGCCCCACAACGCCCGCTGCACAAATGAAACCTCGAACGGGGCCAACCACTCCATGACGCAGCACTCTACAATGATAACGGTTTTCATTTCAATGAGTGGACGGGAGTTACATGCCGCCAGCTGTCGATATCGCCGAGGTGACGGCCGGGTACCGGGGACATCCGGTCCTGCGCGAGTTCACCGCCACCATCCCGGGCGGCCAGGTGACCGCACTCATCGGACCCAACGGGTCGGGCAAATCCACCCTGCTCGGCGTCCTGGCCGGCGTCATCACGCCCACCGCCGGAACCGTGCGCCGCCACCATCTCCGGCGACCGGCAATCGTCGTGCAGCACAGCGGCGTTCCCCCCAATCTGCCGATCACCGTCCGCGAAACGGTCGCCATGGGACGCTGGGCGCAGCGCGGCGCATGGCGGCGTCTCACCCGGGAAGATCGCGCCATCGTCGGCGCGTGCCTCGACGGGATGGCGATCACCGACCTGGCCGAGCGCAGGCTCGACAGCCTCTCCGGAGGCCAGCGCCAACGGGCGATGCTCGCACAGGCACTCGCCCAGGAGTCGGACCTGCTGCTGCTCGACGAACCGACCACCGGTCTGGACTCGGCCGCGCAGCAGGAGATCTCCGACGCCGTCCGCCACGTCGGAGCCCACGGCGTGACGGTCGTGCACGTCACACACCGGCGCGAGGACGCCCTGCGCGCCGACTATTGCCTGCTGCTGCGGGACGGCCGGGTGACCGACCACGGCGACCCGCGCACCGTCCTGCGCGGACCCACCACCGAACCGGAAGCGGCCGCCGCCGACTAGCGTGGCACTCCGGGCATACCGGCGAAGAGGATCTGGAAGACCTTGGGCGCGTTCGGTATGACCGCCATGGAAGGAGTGAACGGCGCGCCTTCGTTGGTATCCGTGACCACATAGTCGGCGTGGCTGTCGGGAACCCGGTCGAGGATCCCGGCACAGCGCGGCCCGCCGGTCGCGTTCACCTTCGGCAGGTCGCCGGGATATTTGTAGGGCTGCGCGCCGTACATGAAGCTGGCGTTGAAGATGGCTCCGGGTTTGTATCCGCCGATGATGGCCTCGGCCGCGGGAAGGGCTTTCGCGATGCCGACGACTACGCAATACAGCACGGGCGAGTAGGTATCGAGCAGTGAGCTGGTCGGCCGCAGGGTCGCGAGCACAGCGGTGAGTCCTTGCTCGTTCTCGGTCAGCGCCGTCCGGGTGGTGTCGGCCAACCCGACGAGGTTGAGCAGCACGGCGTCCAGGTCTTCCGCACCCCGGGCGAGCGTCCCGCTGATCGTGGTGGCGTCGGCGGCCGTGCGCAACAGGTCGGGGGCGGTATCGGCGTAGAGCCCGGTGACCTGGCCCGCAGCGGACAGGTCTCGCCGCAGCGCGGGCAGGCTCGGGTTGATCTGCCGCAGGTAGTCGTCCGAACGAGCGAGCAGATCGCCCAGCCGGTCGCCACGCCCCTGCAACGCCGTGTCCAAGGCGGCGAGGGTGGCGTTCAGTTCGCCCGGTTCGACTTTCGCCAGCACATCACTCAGACGCTGGAACAGCGTGTTGTATTCGACGGTGACGGATTCGGCGCGGATCGTCGAGCCGGGGCGCAGCGGTGTCGGCGAAGGAGCGCTCGGCACCACGAAATTCACGTACTTGGCCCCGAATACGGTGGTCGAGCGGATGTCCACCGTCGCGTTGGCGGGCACCAGCCGCAGCAGTTCGGGATCCAGCTCGAGGCGCAGACGCGCCCGGTCGCCGCGGAACTCGACGGCGCTCACCTTGCCGAGTTCCACCCCACGCATCCGCACCTTGGCATCGCTGTCGAGCACCAGACCGGAGCGGGGCGTCTCGACGGTGACGGCCACCGTCGAGCGGAAACGTCCGGCGTACATCGACGCGGCGACCGCGACCACCGCGACGATGAGCAGGAGCAACGCCGCTCCGGCGACTTTCAACCGCAGTAACCGCCACGTCACCAGCACGGTTTGGCTGCCGAAACTCATTCGAAACCACCGATCACTTCTCGTCACGGGCTGTGCGCGACGGCGGCACACCCGCGGCCCTGGCATCCGACTACGGTCGCGGTCCGCGGCTTGCCGGACGCTCGCTAACCGTAGTACTGTCCAGACACGTGTCCATCATAAAACTTGGACACTTATCTGGGGAAGGATTTCCAATGACTCTGGTGAAACCACGTCGGGTATCCGGAGGCGACCACGAGCACGGTCATCTGGAGGAGTTCCGCGTCGACCCGATCGGGCTGATGCGCCGGGTCCGCGCGGAGTGCGGCGACGTCGGCTCGTTCGACCTGGCCGGGCGCCAGGTCATCCTGCTGTCGGGCGCGGAGGCCAACGAGTTCTTCTTCCGCTCCGGCGACGACGACCTCGACCAGGCCGCCGCCTACCCCTTCATGAAGCCGATCTTCGGCGAGGGCGTCGTCTTCGACGCCAGCCCGGAACGCCGCAAGGAGATGCTGCACAACCAGGCGCTGCGCGCCGAACACATGCGCGGGCACGCCGCCACCATCGCCCGTGAGGTGCAGCGGATGCTGGCGCGCTGGGGTGACGAGGGCGAGATCGACCTGCTCGACTTCTTCGCCGAGTTGACCATCTACACCTCCTCGGCCTGCCTGATCGGCCTGAAGTTCCGCAACGACCTCGACGACCGCTTCGCGCACCTCTACCACGACCTGGAACGCGGCACCGACGCACTGGCCTACGTCGACCCCTACGCCCCGATCGAGAGTTTCCGCCGTCGCGATCAGGCGCGGGCCGAGCTGGTCGAACTGGTCCAGGGGATCATGGACCGCAGGGCCGCCGACCCGCCGACCGGCAAGGACGACCGGGACATGCTCGACGTGCTCATCTCGATCCCGGGCGACAACGGCGAACCGCGCTTCAGCGCCAGCGAGATCACCGGCATCTTCATCTCCATGATGTTCGCGGGCCATCACACCACCTCCGGCACGGCGGCCTGGACGATCATCGAACTGCTGCGCCACCCCGAGGTGCTCGACCGGGTCGTCACCGAACTCGACGAGCTCTACGCCGACGGCTCGGACATCAGTTTCGGCGCGCTGCGCCAGATCCCGATGCTGGAATCCGTGCTCAAGGAGACGCTGCGCCTGCATCCACCGCTGATCATCCTGATGCGGGTGGCGCGCGGCGAATTCGACGTCTGCGGTCATCGGATCGAGCCCGGCGATCACGTCGCCGCCACTCCCGCGATCTCGAACCGGATCCCGGAGGACTTCCCGGACCCGGACGCTTTCGATCCCGGACGTTATATCGATCCCAACCAAGCCGACCTCGTCAATCGCTGGACCTGGATTCCGTTCGGCGCGGGCCGCCACCGCTGCGTCGGCGCGGCGTTCGCGTTGATGCAGCTGAAGGCGATCTTCTCGCTGCTGTTGCGGGACTGGGAGTTCGAGATGGTCCAGCCGTCGGACAGCTACCGCAACGACCACTCCAAGATGGTCGTGCAGCTCGCGCAGCCCTGCACCGTCCGTTACCGCAGGCGCCGCGAGGACCACGACAGCTGACGACGTGGCCGGGCACGCGAGAGCTCCCCGTCGCGTGACGGGGAGCCCGCGTCCGGCAGCTACTCGTAGCGCACCCGCCAGCTCTTGATGCCGTTGATCCACCCGGACCGCAGCCGCACCGGATCGGACACCTGCCGCAGGCCGGGCATCGCATCGGCGATGGCGTTGAACATCAGATCGATCTCCAGCCGGGCCAGGTTCGCGCCGACGCAGTAGTGCGTGCCGGTGCCGCCGAAACCCACGTGTGGATTCGGATTGCGCAGGACATCGAACGTGAACGGATTCTCGAAGCCCTCCTCGTCGAAATTCGCCGAGCTGTAGAACAATCCGAGCCGCTGACCCTGCCGGATCCGCTGCCCGCCGAGTTCCAGGTCCTCCGTCGCGGTGCGCTGGAAGGCGGTCACCGGAGTGGCCCATCGCACGATCTCGTCGGGCGCGGTACGTGGACGCTGCTGCCGGTAGGTCTCCCACTGTTCCGGGTGATCGACGAAGGCCTTCATCCCGTGCGTGATGGCATTTCGGGTGGTCTCGTTGCCCGCCACGGCGAGCAGGATGACGAAGAAACCGAACTCGTCGGAGCCGAGCGCCTCGCCGTCGACGTCGGCGTGCACCAGCTCGCTCACGATGTCGCCCACCGGGCAGGCACGGCGCTGCTCGGCCATATTCCAGGCGTAACCGAGGATTTCGGCCGAGGCCATCGCGGGATCGCCGTACTCGGGGTCGTCGTAGTTGAGCATCTGGTTCGACCAGTCGAAGATCTTCTTCCGATCCTCCTGCGGCACGCCGATCAGCTCGGCGATGGCCTGCAACGGCAGTTCACAGGCGACCTGCTCGACGAAGTCGCCGCCGCCGGACTTCCTGGCCTCGTGCACGATCCGCTCGGCGCGCTCGGTGAGCGCGGCGCGCAGGTTCTCCACCGCCCGCGGCGTGAAGCCCTTGGATATGATCCGCCGGATCTTGGAGTGCTTGGGCGGGTCCATGTTCACCAGCAGAGCGCCGGTGAGCGCCATCTGTTCCGGCGTGATGTCGCCGGGCAGGCGGATGATGGCCCCTTTCCGCTCCGAGGAGAACAGCTCCGGATGCTTGGAGATCTCCTTGATGTCGGCGAGCTTGCTGACCACCCAGTAGCCGCCGTCGTGGAAACCACCGGACGTCTCGTCGGATTGCGCGTTCCACCACACCGGGGCGGTCCGGCGTAGCTGAGCGAATTCCTCTACCGGACTTCGGTTCTCCCACAGCGCCGGGTCGGTGAAATCGAATCCGACCGGAAATGCCGGAGCTGCCATTGCTACCTCCTAGATGAAACGTGCGAGCCGGTCAGCGCGGCGAAGTGCGCCGCGCGGCGTCGGGATCGGCCTCGGCGGCCGACGCGCGGGCCGCGTCACCATCGCGCAGCCATGCGGCGGCGCGACCAGCGACCAGCGGCAATTCGAGATACGTGCGCACACCCGGCTCGGCGGCGACGACGTAGGGGATCGAGTTCACGCAGTGCATGGCCGTGGCGACGATGCCGGGGTTGCGCACCAGACCCGCGGCGGCGCTGTGCGCGTGCATACCGGTGAAGGTCACCGTCGCGCCGGGATCGCCGACGATCTCGACCTCGTATCGCTCTCCCATGGGTCCGAAGGTCCAAGGCGGGTCGAGGTTCTCGGTGCCCATGAACCAGTTCACCGCGGCCGTGATCACCGGAGTACCGCGAACGGTCCCTTCCCAGCGGAAGCGCTGCGCGGCGACGCGCCCGGGCGCGATCGGGCCGATGGGCGAATCGATCGGCGCGGTGGCCACCGCCATGTCGTGCGTCACCCGCAACCGCTCGTCGAGCGCGATGCCCAGCGCTTCGGCGATCATCCACACCGACTGGCTGTAGCCGCCCGCGAGCACGTTCGCCATGACGCTGGTCGCGGCCTGCTCCGGCATGGCGCCGAACAGCATCCAGTCCCGGACCACTTCGGGCGCGCCATAGGTGCGGATGTCGGAGAACTCTTCGGCGCGCACCGCGGTGATCGCCCCCGAGAGCGCCGACACCACCAGCGGGATCTTCTCGGTGATGCCGCCGGGATGTATTCCGGTCCCGTGCAGCGTGACTCCGGCGGCTCGGCACAGCTCGTCGTACCGTTCCCGCTCCGCGCGGCGCGGATGGAACCAGCCCAGCGGTGTGACGACGTTCTTGCCGGACCGCAGGATCGCGCGCACCGTCGCGGCGTCGGCCATGAACGGGCTGTAGAGCACGCAGTCGGCCTGCGTGGCGAGCAAGCGGTCGGCATCGGTGGTCGCGCGCACCCCGACCGGCGGGCGGCCGACCAGCTCGCCCAGGTCCATGCCGTCCTTGTCCGCGCTGTGCACCCAGGCTCCGGCCAGTTCCAGCTCGGGATGGTCGAGAATGCCCTCGATGGCGGCCCGCCCGACCCCGCCGGTCGCCCATTGGATCACCCGGATCATGTCAGTCCGCCTTGTGGTCGGGCCCTCGCCCGGCCACGTACTGTTCGGCCCACCGGTAATCGGGTTTGCCGCTCGGAGCGCGCACGATGGTGTCGGCGACCCAGACCTGTTTGGGCACTTTGTATCCGGCCAGGAATTTGCGCACGTGCGCGTGCAGCTCGGTGAATTCGACCGGCCCGGACAGCGACACCACCGCGGCGACCTGATGCCCCCAGCGCTCGTGCGGCACGCCGATCACCACCGCGTCGAAGATCGCGGCGTGGGTCTTCACCACGCTTTCGACCTCTTCGACGAACACCTTCTCGCCGCCGGTGTTGATCACCATGTTGCCGCGGCCGATCAGCGTGATCGACCCGTCGGTCTCGGCGCGGGCCCGGTCGTCGGTGACGACCATGCGCACGCCGTCGACGGACTTGAACAGCTTCTCGGTCTTGTCGGGGTCCTTGTAGTAACCGATCGGCACGTTGCCGGTCTTGGCCAGCCAGCCTTCCGAACCGGGCGCGACGGGGCGGCCGTCGTCGTCCACGACCACCGCACCGCGGCCGGTCCGCACGCGGGGGCCGCGCGCCGGATCGTCGTCCTTCTGGGCGAACCCGATACCGCCGAATCCGGTCTCCGATGATCCGATGGAGTCCGAGACCACCGCCCACGAGAACATCTCCAGCAGCGTGTTCTTCACCGGTTGCGACAGCAGCGCGGCGCCGGAGGCGATGGCAAGCAGCGACGAGGCGTCCACCGGTTCGCTCCGATACGCCTCGATCAGCGGCCTGGCCATGGCGTCGCCGGTGATCACCATGACCTGCGGGCGTTGCTCGGCGACGGTCCGCCAGACGCGCCCGGCGTCGAAGCGGGACTCGAAGATGACGGTGTTGCCCGACCACAGCGCGGTGAAGGTGGGCATCATGGCGGCGGCGTGGATCAGCGGCGGCAGCACCAGCCAGGCACTCGGATCGATCCGGGCGCCGGTGCGGGACTGCTGGAACTCGTCGGCGACCGGTTCACCGGTGTAGAAGTCGATGCCTCCGCCGAGGACGCGCCACATGTCCTCCTGCCGCCACATGACGCCTTTCGGCATGCCGGTCGTCCCGCCGGTGTACATCATGAACAGGTCGTCGGCGCTGCGTTCGACCACCGGACGGTCCGTCGCTCCGGCGGCGACGGCCGACTCGTACGACGTCGCTACATCGTCGATGTCCGGCGAGAATTCGTCGGCGACGCGAATCATGTGCCGCAAACCGGGCGTTCGCTCCCCAGCCTCCCGGACGGCGGCGCCGTAACAGGAGTGGTACACGAGCACTTCGAGATCCGCGTTCTCGTAGACGTAGGCCAGTTCGGCGACGCCGTACCGGTAATTGATGTTGATCGGGACGGCGGCGAGCTTGAAGCACGCGATCAGCGTCTCCATCGTCTCGATGCTGTTGTGCATCTGGAAACCCACGTGCGTTCCCGCGCCCACGCCGATGCTCGCCAGATGGTGCGCGAGCCGATTGGCGCGGATGTCGAGTTCGCGGTAGGTCACGCGACGGCCGGACTGGATGAGAGCCACCCGCTCGGGCATGGCGTCCACGGAGTGCTCGAAGAGGTCGGCGAAGTTGTTGGCCATGTCGTTCCATCTCTGCGTGGTGCGGTCAGACGACGGTGAGCGGAAGGGGTATCCCCCGGTCGGTGAAGGTGAAGGCCGCGCCGGTGCTGAACCGGGTCAGCGCCACCTCCGTCGCCTCCCGGAACGGTGTGTCGCCGAGCGTGATCGCGGCATGCCAGCCGTCCTCGCCCGCGGTGAGGACCTCGGCGGAGAAACGCGGGTTCACACCGCGGACCAGGGCGTTCAGCGGCTGCAGGTGCTCGGGGTCGAGCATCGAAGGCCACGTGCCGTCGGTGTGCGCGCCACTGGCGGCCGGGAACGTCACCGTGACCGTGTCGCCGGCGGGCACGATCTCGATTCCGGTGTACGGCAGAGGATTCAGAGCGGGGTGCAACCGCAGCACCGTCGCCAGCGCGGCGGCGTCGTCACCGAGACCGAGACAATCGCGCAGGCGTTCACTGGTGAGCCCGGCGATGCCCGCGAACTGTTTACGTCCGATCTCCAGCGCCGCGTCGGCGTCCACCCGAGCGCGCACCGCGATCAGGAAACCAAGGGTGAGCAGGTGATGTTGCAGACATACCTCGTCGGCGAGCCGAACCAGCGCGGAGCGGGAGAAATCCGCGAAACGCACATCGCTGAGCAAGGGGCCGGAGTAGTCCGGCCGCCCTTCGTCGGCGGGGTCGATCGCGGCCAGATCCAGTCCGGCCGCCACCGACCCGGCGACCAGGTCGGCGTTGGCAGGCACCGGCGGCGGTACGTGCGCGGGGTCGATCACGACCGTCCACGCGCACACCGGCTTGCGATCGGCCGGACGGCGGGGCGGGCGGTGGATCGGCCGGACCTGGGCGTGCGGATTGGTGGCCAGCGCGGTCGCGTCGAAGGTCGGGTCCTCGATGTCGTGGCACATCGACACGACGAAGTCCTCGCCCATCGGTTCCACGTCGGCGAGCGCACCGCAGTGGTCGAGCCAGAACTCACCGTGGTGGTGGTCGTCGACTCGGAAACGGAAGTCCATGAACTGCGGTGGAGCGCCGATGTCCAGTTGCAGTCCCTTGAAGATGGTCTCCACGCCGTCACCCGCGAAGCCGAGCGCCCGCTGCATGCGCCGGGTGTAGACCGGGCTGGCCACCTGCCACTCCTCGATGGCGACCTCGGTCATGCCCTCGCGGCCGAACGCGGCGATCGAGTGCGCCATGCCGGAGCGGTCGATGAGGTGCCCGCACAGCAGCAGTTCGGGCAGCAGAGCGGCCAGGGTGTCGCGGTCCAGGTCGGCGAAACGGCTCTGAGGTCCGGCCATGTCGGTCACCACAGCGAGGCGGGCGATTCGCCGACGCGATACCAGCCGGGCAGCGGCGCGCCGGAAACCGAGCGCTCGATGCGCTTCTGCATCCCCGGGGTGAGCGCCTTGTCGGTGATCATCTCGACGAACAGCGCCGAGACATTGCCGAAGTCGAAGAAGTCGCGCTGCCAGGACCATTGGAAGTCGCCGCCGTAGCGGAACCAGCTACCGCCGATGCCCTCGGGCGAGTAGTTGCGCCCATCCGGACGTGTCGCCTCGCTGATCTGCTTCCAGAACCCGATGACGGTGCCGGTGCGGTCGTCGACCACGAATTCCTGGTAGGGGTAGGTCCAGCCCTCCAGGCCGGCCATCTCCTGGCCGAGGGCCAGCTCGCGGATCTCGTCGCGTCCGACGGCCATGAATTCCTGGGTGGGTCCGTAGTTCCAGCCGTAGGTGGCGTCCTCGGTGTACATCTGCGCGAGGGGCTTCCAGTCCCCCTTCTCCTCGCAGCGCTGGTTCTCCACGATCCAGCGCTGAATCATCTCGTCGAGCTCGGCGCGGTCGAAAGCTGGCATCAGTCGGTACCTTTCGGAGAGGAGTCGGTCGCGCCTTCGTCGGCGATCGACAGGGCTCGAGTGGGGCAATAAGGGATCGCGTCCGCCACGGCGGGCCGGAGTTCGGCGTCCGGTACGTCGTGCAGGATCTCGACCTGCCCGCGTCTGGGCACCGTGAACACCTCGGGAGCCTCGGCTTGGCAGACCGCGTGCCCTTGGCACAGATCGAGATCGGCGCGGATTCTCATGACCGGCTCCACACGGGCCTGCGCGGCGATCCCGGCATACGGATCCGGTCGGATGGACGGCTCATCGGGTCTCCACGGTGATGGGTAGGTGCGCGAAGCCACGCACATTGGACGAATGAACCCGGGCGATCCCGGATTCGAGGACGTCGTAGGACCGCACACGCGACGCGAACTCCGTCAGCGCCACCGTCGCTTCCACACGCGCCAAGTGCGCCCCCAAACAGAAATGCACACCCGCACCGAAACTCACCAGCCCGGACCGATCGGCACGCTCGATCCGGAAACTGTCACCGTCCTCGAACACCGCCGCATCCCGGTTGGCCGAACCGATCAGCAACAACACCTTCGCCCCCGCCGGAACCACCCCGCCGTGATACGCGAGGTCCTCGGTCGCGGTGCGGGCGATCATCTGACTCGAGGTGTCATAACGCAGGGTCTCTTCCACCCAGTCCGACACCAAACCCGAATCCGCGACGACCTTCGCGTACTGCCCCGGATAACGCGCACCCCAATACAGCGCATTACCCAGCAACTT
>NZ_JBFAXY010000032.1:0-97650 GCF_040681035.1 Nocardia sp. NPDC051911 | reverse complement strand
TGCACCGCGGCCAACCCCACCCCACCCGTCGCCGCATGCACCAACACCCGCTCCCCAGCGTGAACTTCCGCCACGTCCACCAACCCGTAGAACGCCGTCGCGAACACCGCAGGCACCGCCGCCGCCTCCGCGAACGACCACCCCGCAGGCATCCGCACCACCAATCGGCGATCAACCGCCACCACCGACCTCACACCCGGCAGGAACCCGAAGACTCGATCTCCCGGCACGAGGTTCGTCACGTCGGAACCCACCTCGACCACCACGCCGGCGCCCTCCACACCCAGCGCAGCGTCCGGATCGGGGTAGGTGCCGAGCGAGACGAGTACGTCCCGGAAGTTCAGGCCCACCGCCATCGTGCGCACCCGCACCTGCCCCGGAGCCAGTGGCTCCCAGGCGTCCCGAAGTACGCGCAGGCCGAAATTGTCCGCGGTCAGGGTGCCTTTCCCGGTCGGCGCGAACGACCATTCCCGGTGGTCGGAAGTTCCGGCGGCCAATAGCTCCGCGCCACGCAGGCGGGCGTCCTCCGCGCGCCCGGCACGGTGGAGACGCGGTGCGTGCGGAATGCCGCCGCGGACGGCAAGTTGCGGTTCGGCGTTCAGAGTCAGCGCCAGGACGACGCTCTCCCGGTAATCGGCCCAGTCGTCGACGTCGACGAGCAGGATCCGCTCCGGGTGCTCGCTCTGGGCGGTGCGCAGCATTCCCCACGCCGCTCCCGCGGCCGGGTCGACGGACTCACCGGCATGGACCGGCGCCGCCCGCCGGGTCACCACCACGACCCGACCCTCTCGTTCCAGCAGCTCTCGTACGCGACTCGTCGTCGCGGTCACCACCGCTCGCACAATCGCGGGCAGCTCACCCTTCTCGGCCTCGGTTTCGAGCCGGACCACCGTCGCGTCCGCGCCCGCGACCTGCACGGTCTCGAGATCACCTGCGACGTCCCAGGCCGCGGTCACGCTCGGCTCGACGGCGGGCAGTGCGATCCAGTCGATGCCGTAGCCGGAGGCGCGGCGGCGCACCGACGCGAACACATCGGCCGAGAGCCTGCGCAGGCTCAACGCACCGATCACGGCCACGGGCCGCCCCGAGACATCGCTGAGCGTCACCGCGATTCGGGTTTCTCCCGCCGCTACGGCGGATACGGCGGCATGGACTCGCACCGTGGTCGCTCCGGCCGCGTACAACCTGACGTTCTCCCACGAGTGCGGCACGGCCACCGCACCGTCCTCCGATTCGGCCAGCCCACCGAGCAGGACGGAGTGCAGCGCCGCGTCCAGCAGCGCCGGATGCACTCCGTACCCGCCGATCTGCGATCGAGCGGACTCGGGCAGCACGACCTCGGCGAAGACCTCACCGTCGCCGCGCCACAGCGCGGAAAGCCCCCGGAACGCGGGGCCGTACTCGTAGCCGAGCTCGGCCAGATCCGCATACGCGCCGGTGAGTTCACGCGCGGTCGAGCCTGCCGGTGGCCAACTCGTCGCCACCGACGCGGCTGACGGGCCATCCGCTCGCGCGGCCACCGTCGCGGTCACGTGACGTACCCACTCGGCAGAGTCGGCACCGGGCTCCTCGCCGTCCCGCGACCGCGAATACACCGTGACCGCCCGTGCACCGGATTCATCCGGCCCACCGGCGACCACCCGCAATTCGACGGCACCCGCCGCGGGCACCGGCAAGGGCGCCTCGATCACCAGCTCCGACACCGCGGGACAGTCCACTGCCGCGCCCACGTGCAAGACGAGTTCGACGAAGGCGGCGCCGGGGAACACGACAGCCCCGCCGACCGCGTGATCGGCCAGCCACGGATGATCCGCTCCGGACAATCGCCCGGTGAACACGACATCCGGCGAATCCGGCAACCGCACCAGAGCGCCCAGCAGTGGATGACCCGCGTCGTCCAGTCCCGAGCGCGAGACATCCGCCACCCGGACCGGTGGCAACCAGTACCGCCGATGCTCGAACGCGTAGGTCGGCAGTGCTACCCGCTCGACCGCGCGGCCCGCGAACAGCGGCGTCCAGTCCACCGGCACTCCTCCGGCGGTGGCCTGCGCCAGCGCGGTCACGAGCTGGTCCGGCTCGTCGGTCGAGCGCCGAGCGGCCGCGACCACGATCGATTCCGCTTCCGCGTCGGGCTTTTCGGCCAGACACTGCCGAACCATGGCGGCCAGCACGGCATCCGGGCCGACCTCGACGAACCGCCGGACGCCGTCGTCGATCAGGGTGGCGATCCCCGGTGCGAACCGGACGCACCCGCGCACCTGGGCGACCCAGTAGTCCGGGTCGGTCGGTTCGGCATCGATCAGGGCGCCCGACACATTCGACACGATCGGCAGGGACGGCCGATGGTAGGTCAAGCCTCGGGCCACCCGGCGGAATTCGTCCAGCATCGGTTCCATCGCCGCCGAATGGAACGCATGGCTCACCCGCAGCCGTGAAGTCCGCGCGTTCGCCGTGGCCAGCCGGTCAGCGATCGCGTCGATCGCGGCGGCCGCGCCGGAGAACACCACCGCTCCCGGACCGTTCACCGCGGCCAGCGAAACCTCACCGGCGAACTCCTCGAGCAGATCCACCGCCTGTTCTTCGGGGATCGCCGCGGCCAGCATCGCGCCGCCGCCGGGCAATGCGCCCATCAACCGCCCACGCGCCACCACCAGCGCGCACGCGTCCGGCAGTGACCACACCCCGGCGAGATACGCGGCGGTCAGTTCGCCGATCGAATGTCCGATGAGCACGTCCGGAACGACGCCGAACGATTCCAGCAGCCGGAACAGCGCCACCTCGAACGCGAACAGGGCGGGCTGGGTGAACTCGGTCCGCTCCAGCAGACCGGCGCCGTCCGGGTCGAAGACCAGCTCCCGCAGCGACCGGCCGAGCAGCGGATCGATATGGGCGCAGATCTCGTCGAAGGCCGTGGCGAACACGCCGAACGCCGCGTACAGACCGGCGCCCATCCCGGCGCGTTGAGCGCCCTGCCCGGTGAACAGGAACGCCGTCCGGCCCGCCCCATTCGTCTTCGCGGCGATCGCACCCGGGCTGCCTGCGGCCAATTCGGCCAGCCCGGCCAGCAGTTCGTCCCGGTCGCGTCCGACGACAGCGCCGCGCCACGGCAGTTGCGCACGGGTGGTGAGCAGCGCGTGGGCGGTGTCCCATGGTGTGGCGTCGGGGTGGCGGATCGACCACTGCCGTAGCCGCTCGGCCTGCGACCGCAGGCCCGACTCGGATTCGGCCGACACCAGCCAGGGCACGACCGTCTCGATGCGTGGCCCGGGAGCGGGCACGATCGGTGACAGCCCCGCCGCGGGCGCCTCTTCCAGAATGACGTGCGCGTTGGTGCCGCTGACGCCGAAGGACGACACGCCCGCCCGGCGGACCCGGCCCCCGATGGGCCACGCCTCTGCCTCGGTCAGCAGTCGCACGGCGCCCGCCGACCAGTCCACATGCGGGCTCGGCTCGTCCGCGTGCAGTGTCTTCGGCAGGGTTTCGTGCCGCAGCGCCTGCACCATCTTGATCACGCCACCGACGCCCGCGGCGGCGATGGTGTGGCCGAGATTGGATTTCACCGACCCGATGAGCAGCGGGCGACCGGCGCGGTCGCGCCCGTAGGCATTGATCAGGGCCCGGGCCTCGATCGGATCGCCCAACGTCGTCCCGGTTCCGTGCGCCTCCACCGCGTCGACATCCGCGTGCGTCAACCCCGCGTCGGCCAGCGCCGCCGCGATCACCCGCTCCTGCGACGGACCGTTCGGCGCGGTCAGGCCATTGCTCGCACCGTCCTGGTTGATCGCGCTACCGCGCACGAGAGCGAGCACGGTGTGCCCGAGGCGCTGGGCATCGGACAGCCGTTCGAGCACGAGCACCCCCACGCCCTCGGCGAATCCGACGCCGTCGGCGTCGGCGGAGAACGATTTGCAGCGTCCATCGGGCGCCAGGCCGCGCTGGCGGGCGAAGTCGACGTAGAGATACGGATCGGCCGCGACGGTCACACCGCTGGCCAGTGCCAGCGAGGTCTCTCCGTCGCGCAGGGCGCGGGTGGCCTGATGCAGGGCGACCAGCGACGAGGAGCACGCGGTGTCCACGGTGACGGCCGGGCCTTCGAAACCGAAGACGTAGGCCACCCGGCCGGAGATCACGCTGTGCGTGGTGCCGGTGAGGCGGTAGCCCTCCAGTTCTCCGGTGACCCGGTCGCCGTAGCCGGATGAGCACGCTCCGGCGAAGACGCCGGTATCGCTGCCACGCAACGCGACCGGGTCGACACCGGCATTCTCGAGCGCCTCCCAGGTCGCTTCCAGCAGCAAGCGCTGCTGGGGGTCCATGGCGGACGCCTCCCTGGGACCGATGCCGAAGAAACCGGCGTCGAAATCACCGGCGTCCGCGAGGAATCCGCCGCGGCGGGTGTAGGAGGTACCCGGTTTGTCCGGGTCGGCGTCGAACAGTCGCTCGAGATCCCAGCCGCGGTCGGTGGGGAAGTCTCCGCTGGCGTCCACGCCGGCGACCAGCAGGTCCCAGAGACTCTCCGGTGAGGTGACCCCGCCGGGGAAGCGGCAGCTCATGCCCACGATGGCGATCGGTTCGTCGACCGCGCGGTCCCGGCGTGGCGCCTGTTCGGCGGGTTGCTCGGCGGCGGTCGGCGCCGCCAGAGAGCGCACCAGCTTCGCCATAGCTGTGGCGGTCGGATGGTCGAAGACCAGCGTCGACGGCAGTTGCAGACCGATGGCTTCGGACAGCCTGTTGCGGAATTCCATGACACCGAGTGAGTCGAAGCCGATGTCGCGGAACGGTTTGTCCGCCGGGATCGACTCGGCGCTCGTATGTCCCAGCACCGCCGCCGCCTGGGCGCGGATGAGATCGAGGACGATGCGGTCCTGTTCGGCAGCCGAGCGACCCGCCAGCCGCGTGGCCAGTTCCGGTCGCTGCGCCACCGCATCGGCGATCCTGCGGCGGGAGGGTCGCACCAAATCGCTTGTCAGGGCGCGAGCTTTGGTTGCCGCCAGTGCGTCACGGTCGACGCGGACAGCCACGAACGACGACGCGCCGCCCGCGAGTGCCGCGTCGAACAGGGCCATCCCCTCGCGCTCGCCCAACGGCGGGAAACCCTCCCGCCGCAAACGGGCGATATCAGCATCACCCAACGCGCCCGTCATACCGGTGCTACGACTCCACAACCCCCACGCGATCGACGTCGCGGGCAGGCCGTTCACCCGCCGGTGTTGTGCCAGCGCATCCAGGAACACATTCGCCGCCGCGTAATTCGCCTGCCCCGCATTACCGATCACACCCGCGACCGACGAATACAACACGAACATCGACAAATCCAGATGCCGCGTCGCCTCGTGCAGATTCCACGCCGCATCCACCTTCGGCCGCAACACCTCCGCGACCCGCTCCGCCGTCAAGCCGGTGAACAGTCCGTCGGCCAGCACACCCGCGGCGTGGACGACGCCGGTCAGGGGATGCTCGGACGGGATCGCCGCGAGCGTCGTCTCGAGTGCGTCCCGGTCCGCCGCGTCACAGGCGACGACCTCCACGTGCGCACCCAGAGCCTCGAGTTCGTCGCGGAGTTCGGCCGCACCGGGCGTTTCCGGGCCGCGTCGGCTCGCCAGCACCAGCCTGCGCACCCCGTACTCGGTGACCAGATGCCGAGCAGCCAACGCACCCAACCCACCGGTACCACCGGTGATCAACACCGTCCCCTCAGGCCGCAACGGCGCGGGCACCGTCAGCACGTTCTTGCCGATATGCCGAGCCTGACTCATCAACCGCAACGCCTCCGGCGCCTGCCGCAGATCCCATGCGGTGAGCGGGGACGGCGTCAAGATCCCGGCCTCGAACAGCTGCACAACCGTTGTCAGGATCTCCCGCAGCCGTTCCGGCGCCACCTCCAGCAGGACGAAACTGTCGTACCGCACCCCGGGGTGGTCGGCGGCTACCTGCTCGGGATCACGCCGATCCAGCAACCCCATCTCCACGAACCGGCCACCCGGCCCCAACAACCGCAACCCCGCATCCACGAACTCACCCGCCAACGAATCCAACACCACATCCACACCACCCAGCCCCGCACGGAACTTCCCCTCGAAATCGAGCGACCGCGAATCACCGATCTCCTCCTCACCAAAACCCAACCCCCGCAACACACCCCACTTCGGACGACTCGCCGTCACCACCAACCGCGCACCCAACCACCGCCCCAACTGCACCGCGGCCAACCCCACCCCACCCGTCGCCGCATGCACCAACACCCGCTCCCCAGCGTGAACTTCCGCCACGTCCACCAACCCGTAGAACGCTGTCGCGAACACCGCAGGTACCGCCGCCGCCTCCGCGAACGACCACCCCGCAGGCATACGCACCAACAACCGGCAGTCCGCCACCACGACCGACCCCACACCGGTCAAGAACCCGAAAACACCCTCGCCCGGCACGAGATTCGGCACTTCGGAACCGACCTCGACCACCACACCGGCGCCCTCCACACCCAGCACAGCGTCCGGATCGGGGTACATGCCCAAGGCGATCAAGGCGTCGCGGAAATTGAGACCGACCGCTCGCAGCGCCACCCGGACCTCGCCGGGGCCGAGCGGCCGCGACGCGTCCGGCGTCTCGGTCAGCGTCAGGTTGTCGCCGGTCAGGGCACCTTTGCCGTAGTGGGTCAGCGCCCACGCCGAAGCCCGCGTCGCCACGCTCGCGTTCCCGACGTCGCCCGCTGCCCGGTGCAAGCGCGGAACGTGCGCGACACCACGGCGGACGGCGGATTGGGGTTCGGTGCTCGTGGTCATCGCGAGCGCGACGCTCTCCCGATATTCGGCCCAGTCGTCGACGTCGACGAGCAGGATCCGATCCGGATGCTCGCTCTGGACGGTCCGCAGCAATCCCCACGCCGCTCCCGCGGACAGATCCACCGATTCACCGGGATGCACCGCCACGGCCTGGCGGGTCACCACGACGATAGGCGTCTCCCGCTCCAGCAACCGCTGCACCCGCGTGGTCACCGCGGTCACTACATCCCGTACCGATTCCGGCACAGTGCCGCCCGCGGCCTCGTCGAGCCGGATCACCGTCGCCACCCGTCCCTCGACGCGCACGGTGTCGCCGTCTTCGGCTTCGCTCCAGACCCCGGCGGCCGCGACTTCCGGCGCGGACGACGCGACCCACTCCACCCGGTAGCCGAGTCCCTCGCTGCGCGGCCGGGACCGTCCGAGCGCCTCGACCGGGATCGGGCGCATGGTCAACGCGCCCACCTCGGCCACCGTCAGGTCCGAGGTATCGGTGAGGGTCACCGCGATCCGCGGTCCGGCGGACGGGGAGCCGGACAGGGACGCGTGGACCCGCAGCGTGGTCGCTCCCGTCGCGTACAGCCTGACGTTCTCCCAGGAGAACGGCACCGCGACCGTCCCATCCGGCACGTCGGAGACGAGCCCGCCGAGCAGGACCGCGTGCAGCGCCGCGTCCAGCAATGCCGGATGTACGCCGAATTCGGCGGCACCGGCGCGGCCGGGCTCCGGCAGTGTCACTTCGGCGAAGACTTCGCCGTCACCGCGCCACAGGGCGGTCAGTCCCTGGAACACCGGACCGTATTCGTAGCCACGCTCGGCCAACTCCGGGTAGACAGCGGAGATATCGATCGCGGCCACAGCGGCCGGTGGGCGGACGGCCACGACCGACGCCTCGGCCGCATCCGCTTCGGCGGTGATCGTGGCGACGGCGTGCCGGACCCACGGCGTGCCCGAGCTCCGGTCGGCCGCATCGTGCCCGACACGGGATGCGGCCTCGTCCGACCGGGAGTACACCGACACCCTGCGCCTGCCCGACTCGTCCGGTGCGGCGGCCACCGCCCGTAGCTCGACGGTCCCCGACGACGGCACCACCAAGGGCGCCTCGAGCACCAGTTCCGACACCCGCGTGCACTCGACCACCGCGCCGACGTGCAGGACGAGCTCCACGAAGGCGGTTCCGGGGAGCAACGCCACACCCGCGACAGCGTGATCGGACAGCCACGGATACGCCGAACGCGACAGCCGGCCGGTGAACACCGCCTCGTCGCTGTCCGGCAGCCGGACCATCGCCGCCAGCAACGGATGCGCCGCCTCGTCCAGACCCGACTGCCGAATATCCGGCACACCGCCAGGCGCCAGCCAGTGCCGCTTGTGCTCGAACGCGTACCGCGGCAAGTCCACCCGGGTGGCGACGGGCGCCAATGCCCGTGCGGCCAGGTCGATACCGGCACAGTGGGCGCGCGCCAGCGCGAGCGAGAGTTGTTCCGGCCCGCCGAGTTCGCGTCTCAGGGTGCCCAGCACGGCCACGCGGCCGGACATGCCGATGGCATCCGCCGCCAGCTCGATCCCTACGGTCAAAACCGGGTGCGGGCTGACCTCGATGAAGGCGTTCACACCCGCTCGCTGCAGCGTTGCGACCGACTCGGCGAACCGGACGGGCTCGCGCAGGCCGCGATACCAGTAGGCGGCGTCCAGCGTCGCGGTGTCGACATAGTCCGCGGACACGGTCGAGAAGAACGGCACCGAACCGGATACCGGCGCGACCGGAGCCAGCTCCGTCAGGACTCGTTCGCGGATGGCTTCCACCGCGACCGAATGCGACGCGTAGTCCACCGGAATCCGTTTCGCCCACACACCGTCGGCCGCGCAGGCCGCGAGGAATTCGTCCACGGCGGAGATCTCCCCCGACACCACGGTCTGCCCCGGCCCGTTCACCGCCGCCACCGACAACCGGTCCCCGACCCCGGCCAAGCGGTCCGCGACCGCCTCTGCCGCCAGCCCGACCGACACCATGCCACCGGCGCCCGCCAGTTCCTCCGCGACGATCCGGGACCGGACGGCGACCACACGCGCGCCGTCGGCGAGCGAAAGCCCGCCCGCCACCACAGCCGCCGCGATCTCACCCTGCGAATGCCCCACCACCGCGGCGGGCTCCACACCGCTCGCCCGCCACACTCGCGCCAGCGACACCAGCACCGCGAAAAGCGCGGGCTGCACCACATCCACCCGGTCCAACGATGCCGCGCCCGGCTCCCCACGCAGGACGGAGGTCAGCGACCAGTCCACGAACGGCGCCAGCGCCGCCTCGCAGTCCGCGATCGACTCCGCGAAAACTCGATGCGTGGCGAGCAGTTCGGCGCCCATCGCGGGCCATTGGCTGCCCTGACCCGGGAACACGAACGCCACCCGCCGCGCCGTGGCACGGCCGGTGACCACGGAATCGCTGTCGGAGGCTTCGGCCAGACTCGCGAGCCCGGACCGCAGATCCCCGAGTTCGCGCCCGACCACCGCGGCGCGAAACTCCAGCCGCGCGCGGTGCCGCAGCAGTGTGTGCGCCACATCCGCCACGTTCACGTCGTGTTGCGCGGTGAGCCATTCGGTGAGCCGAATCGCTTGCGCACGCAATGCTTCCGGGGTGCGCGCGGACACCGTCCACGTCCGGACACCGCGATCACCATCACCCGGATCATCTGCGGCGGTAGGCGTCTCTGCCGAAATCGCCTGCGACGGAGCTTCTTCCAAAATCAGGTGCGCGTTCGTCCCGCTCATACCGAACGACGACACCCCGGCACGACGCGGCCGGTCGCCCGCAGGCCAGGGCTCCGGCTCGCTCAGCAGCCGCACCGAACCCGCCGACCAGTCCACGTGCGGGCTCGGCGCATCGAGATGCACTGTCTTCGGCAGCGTCTCGTGCCGCAACGCCTGCACCATCTTGATCACGCCACCGACACCGGCGGCCGCGACGGCGTGACCGATATTCGATTTCACCGAGCCGATGCGCAGCGGTTCCGCTCGCTCGGCGCCGTAGGCGGCGATGAGCGCCTGCGCTTCGATCGGATCGCCCAGCGCGGTACCGGTTCCGTGCGCCTCCACCGCGTCGACATCGGCGGGCCGCAACCCCGCGTCGGCCAGCGCCGCCGCGATCACCCGCTCCTGCGACGGACCGTTCGGCGCGGTCAGGCCATTGCTCGCACCGTCCTGGTTGATCGCGCTACCGCGCACGACCGCCAGGACCCGGTGCCCGAGGCGACGGGCGTCGGCGAGGCGTTCGACGACCAGCACGCCGACGCCCTCGGACCAGGTCACGCCGTCGGCCGCGGCGGAGAATGGCTTGCACCGCGCGTCCGTCGCCAACCCCCGCTGACGCGCGAAGTCGACGAACAGCGCCGGACTCGCCGAGATGCTCACCCCACCGGCCAGCGCCAGGGAGGTCTCGCCCTGGCGCAGCGCCTGACAAGCCAAGTGCAGTGAGACCAGCGACGAGGAACACGCGGTGTCGATCGTGACCGCGGGACCTTCCAGGCCGAAGGCGTAGGCCACGCGGCCGGAGATGACGCTGTGCGACGTCCCGGTCAGCCGGAAACCCTCGTACTCCCCGGTCACGCCGTCGGCGTAGCCGGAGGCGCAGGCGCCGACGTACACACCGGCATCCGTACCGCGGAGCGCGGCGGGGTCCAGGCCCGCGTCTTCCAACGCCTCCCAGGCGACTTCCAGCATCAGCCGCTGCTGCGGATCCATCGCCGCCGCCTCCCGCGGCCCGATGCCGAAGAACCCGGCGTCGAATTCCGCCGCGCCGGAGAGGAATCCGCCTTCGCGGATGTAGACCGTGCCCGGCTCGTCCGGATCGGGATGGAACAGCCGCTCCAGGTCCCATCCCCGGTCTTCGGGAAACGGCGTGATCGCGTCGGTTTCGGAGGCGACCAGACGCCACAGGTCCTCGGCCGATCCGACACCGCCCGGGAAGCGGCAGCCGATCCCGACGATGGCGATCGGCTCGTCGGATCGGGCGCGGCGCACGGTACGCGGCGCGGCGGGATCGGTCCCTTCGAGCCGAGCGCGCACCAGCCGCGCCACCGCGGTGGGCGTGGGGTGGTCGAACATCAGCGTCGCGGGCAGCGTCAGCCCGGTGGCCGCGGCCAGCCGGTCGCGCAACTGGACGCCGCTCAGCGAGTCGAATCCGAAGGCGGTGAACGGCAGATCGGCGGGCACGGCCTCGGGAGACTCGTAGCCGAGTACCGCGGCGGCCTGTTCGGCGACGACGTTCAGCACGAGCGCGTCGCGCTCCGGCTCGGGGACGGCGAACAGCCGCGGCGCGAGCGGACCCTCTACCGCGGCGCGCCTGCGGCGCGTCGGCGCGGACACGGGTACCGCCGCCGGGGAGTCGTCCATCACCCGATCGACCATGCGCAGCCGAAGCGAGCCGATCACCAGAACCGGCTCGCCGTCCTCGGAGACGGCCGTCACCCGCACGGTGTCCGCATCGACCCGCTCGATCCGCACCTGGGCGGCGGCGATGCCGGAGCGATACAGCTGAGCGCCGGTGAACGACAGAGGCATCGGCGTCCGGTCGGGTGTGTCGTGGGCGAGCAGATCCGTCGCGGCGTGCGCCATGGCATCGAGCAGCGCGGGATGGATGCCGAACCGGCCTCGATCGCCGACCGACTCGTCGAGCGAAACCTCGGCGAACGCGTCGCGACCGCGCAGCCAGGACGCCGTGACGCCCTGGAATGCCACACCGTAGCCGAGCCCGCGGCCTGCCAGCCGGTCGTAGAGTTCCTCGGCGGCCACCGGTTCGGCTCCGGCGGGCGGCCACTCGACGTCCGGCCGAGCGGGGATCTCGTCTCGGTCTCCGGCCAGCACTCCCTGCGCGCACCGAGACCATTCCGCGGCGGCACCGGTGGCGGGCCGGGCGTGGATGGTGAACGTCCGCCGACCACTCCCGTCGGCTGCCGCGACGCGCACCTGGATCGTCCACGGCGTGTTCGCGGGCAGCGACGCCTCGATCCGCAGTTCCTCGACCCGCGCGGCCTCCACCCGAGCGCCCACGCTCCACGCGACATCGAGCCAGACCGCCGCGGGCACCGCGGGAGCCCCGAAGACGAGGTGATCCGCCAGCCAGTGCTGGGTGTCGGGGGACAGAAGCCCGGTGAACAGCCATTCGTCGCGCTCCGCCACCGGCACCGCGGCGCCCAGTATCGGATGATCCGGCGCGACCAGCCCGGCACGGCGCAGATCCGCCGCGCCCGCGCCGACCTCCGGCGTCCAGCACCGGCGGCGCTGGAACGCGTAGACCGGCAGGTCGACTCGCGCGGCCGGCGGAGCCAATTCCGCCGCCACCGCGTCGACACCCGCGCAGTAGACCCGGGCCGACGCCGTGGCGAACTCCTCCGGGCCCCCGTGACCACGCCGGAGCGTGCCGCACACCGCCACTCGGTCGGCCGCGCCCAACGCCTCGGCCACCAGTTCGATCGCCGAGGCGACCACCGGATGCGGACTCGTCTCCACGAATGCCGTCATCTCCGCGCGCAGCAACGCCTCGATCGCCTCGGCGAAGCGCACCTGCTCGCGCAATCCGCGATACCAGTACGCCGCGTCCAGGCCGGAGGTGTCCACGAACTCGGCCGTCACCGTCGAGAAGAACGGAATCGCACCGGCTTTCGGCTGGATCGGCGCCAAGTCGGCCAGCACGCGGTCGCGAATACGTTCCACCGCCGCCGAATGCGACGCGTAGTCCACCGGAATACGTTTCGCCCAGATCCCTTCCGCCGCGCACTCGGCCAGGAACCGCTCGATCGCGTCGGCCGCCCCGGACACCACGGTCTGGCCGGGCGCGTTCACCGCCGCGACCGACAATCGGCCGCCGAAGGCCGCCAGCCGGTCGGCGACCGCGTCACCCGGCAAGCCGACCGACGCCATACCGCCCGAGCCCGCGAGCAGTTCCGCGACCGCGCGCGATCGCAGGGCCACCACGCGCGCCCCGTCCGCGAGCGACAGTCCACCGGCCACCACCGCGGCCGCGATCTCGCCCTGCGAATGCCCCACCACCGCGGACGGCCGCACACCGGCCGCCTGCCACCGCCTTGCCAGCGATACCAGCATCGCGAACAGGACCGGCTGCACCACGTCCACGCGATCCAGCGAGGCGGCTCCCCGCGTCCCCCGCAGCACGTCGGTCAGCGACCAGTCCACGAACGGCGCCAGCGCCGCCTCGCATTCCGCGATCGACGCCGCGAAGACCTCGTCCGACGCCAGCAGTCCGGCGCCCATTCCCACCCACTGGCTGCCCTGGCCAGGGAACACGAACACCACCCGGCGCGCCGCGGCCCGGCCGGACACCACCGTGGGATCAGCGGCGACCAGGTCGGGTGCCGGGTCGGCCAAGGCGGCGAGCCCGGCACGCATCCGATCGGCGCCGGACCCCACCACCGCTGCCCGCCACTCCATCGGCGTCCGGGTGTGGGCGAGCGAGTACGCCACCTCGGCGCTACCGGCTCGCGGGTGCTCCGCCAGCCACTCCCGCAGACGAACAGCTTGCTCCCGCAAGGCTTCCCGGTTCCGGGCCGACAGCAGCCACACCGCGGGCCGGGTCTCGCCGGTCACCTCGACGGCAGCCGTCGCGGGCGCCTCCTCGAGAATCACGTGCGCGTTCGTTCCCCCCATCCCGAACGACGAGACACCGGCCCGGCGACGCGCGTCGCCCGTCCACGGCTGCGTGCTGGTCTGCACCCGCAGGCCCAACTCGTCCAGCGGGATACGGGGATTGGGGTTTCGGAAGTTCAGGCTGGGCGCGAGCTGTCCGTACCGCAGGCACAGTGCGGTCTTGATCAATCCCGCGATTCCCGCGGCGCCTTCCAGATGCCCGATGTTGGTCTTGACCGAACCCACGGCCAGCTGCCGGCCCGCCGGGCGGCCCGCGCCGTAGATTTCGCCCAGCGCCGCCGCCTCCACCGGGTCGCCCGCGGGCGTGCCGGTGCCGTGCAATTCCACGTACTGCACCGATGCGCCGTCGACCCGGGCCGCCGTCAGCGCGGCCCGGATGACGGCGGCCTGGGCAGCGCCGCTCGGGGCGCTCAATACCTGCCGCTCGTTGCCGTTGTTGACGGCACTGCCACGGATCACGGCGTAGATCCGGTGTCCCGCGGCGATCGCACGCTCCACCGGCTCGAGCACGATCATGCCGCCGCCTTCGCCGCGGACGGTACCGTCGGCCCGGTCGTCGAAGGTGTGGCATTTCCCCGACGCCGAATGCGCGCCGAACTGCTCGTACCGTTCGCCGCTCAACGGAGACAGGATGAGATTCAGCCCGCCTGCCACGGCCACCTCGCATTCGCCGCCGCGGATCGATTCGCAGGCCAGGTGTACCGCGACCAGGGACGAGGACTGCCCGCTGTCGACGACCATGCTCGGCCCGGTGAACCCGTAGTAGTTCGAGATCCGGTTGGCGGTGACCCCTCGTCCGACGGCCCACAGCGAATGCCGACCGACGCCGGTGCTGCCCTGCGCGGCAACGATTTCGGCGAAATCGGTGCCGGTGCAGCCGAGGAACACGCCGGCCCGCGCCCCCGTCGCGTCCCCGAGACCGGCGTCCTCCCACGCCTCCCAGCTGAGCTCGAGCCCGAGCAACTGCTGGGGGTCGATGGCGTTCGCCTCGTTCGGTGGGACGCCGAAGAATCCGGCGTCGAATTCGGTGGCCGAGTCGAGGAATCCCGCGGTCTCCTCGAGACCGGGCCGGTCGGCGGGCGCCTGCCCGACGGCATCGCGGCCCTCGCGCAGCAACCGCCAGAACTTCTCCAGGTCGGAAGCGCCCGGCATCCGGCACGACATTCCGACGATAGCGATGTCATTCGCCGCTTCGACCATGGGATTTCCTCTGTCTCGCCGCTTCGATGCCGCGTGCCACGCCCGCCCGGCGGTCATCGCGGATCTCCGTCACTGCCTGCCGCCGACCGCGCGAGGATCGGCTCCTTGTCATCGAGTTCGCTCAGCCAGCGCCGTATCTCGGCCGCGACGGCCGAGGTCGCCGCCCCGATGATCGAGAAGTGGTCGGCGTCGAGTTCGACCGTCTCGCCGGTGTGCAGCCAGGCAGGCACCGGCTCGGCGAGGTCGAGCCCCGGCAGCGGTGTCGCGGCCCGCAGGTCGAACGTCGGTGCGGTGATCGACAACGGCCTGCGCTGCTCGAACAGGCGCGCGTATCTCGCCATGGCGACCAAGCCGTGATCACCGATCTCGGTGACCTCGTGGCCGAGGTCGAGTACGGAGCCGATCGCGCTCAGCAGCACCCGGCGGTTCTGTTCCGGGTCGTCGGGTGAATACGTGTCGAGCAGGATCACCGCGGACGGTCCGCGCCCGTCCCGCTCGAGCCGATGCGCCAGCGCATGCGCGATCGCGCCGCCCGCCGAGTAGCCGAGGAGCACGACCGGCCGGTCGTCTCCGCGGTTGCGCACCGCCGCCGCCAAGTGATCCAGCAGCACATCCCACGACTCGGGCAGCGCCTCGCCCGGCTGCGTACCGGGCAGGCGCAGCGCCGCGATCGACCGGTCGCCGCCGAGTTCCCTGGCGAGCCGGGCGAACTGGTGCGGCCCGGTGCCGACCACGAACGACGGAACGCACAGCAGTGTCGCCGCTCCGGCGCCCCTGCTCAGTGGGATCGGCGCCGGATCACCGGACCCTGCCGCAGCGGTGAAAGTGTCGACGAGTTCGGCGCTCTCCAGCAGCATCGGTATCGCGGCGCCGACCCGGCCGCGCCGGTGCGCTGCCAGGACCAGCTCGGTGAGCGCACCCCTCGCCCCGGTTTCCACGGGTATCGCGGGCGCGGCGGCGGGCTCGTCCACGGGCACCATCTCCGCGATCCGGGAACCCAGGTACGCCGCCAGGGCCTCGCCGGTGGGATGGTCGAAGACGAGTGTCGACGGCAGCGCCAGCCCGGTGGCCTTGGCGAGGCGATTGCGGAACTCGATGCCGGCCAGCGAGTCGAATCCCAACTCCGTGAACGGAGCACGCGGATCGACCACGTCGCCGGAAGTGTGGCCGAGACTCGCTGCGATGTGCTCCCGAACGGCGGCGAGTACGACGCCTGCGCGCTCCGCTTCGGCGGTCGCGGCAAGCTGCTGTGCCAGCGAACGCACCCCGCCTGCCCGTCGCGGCGCCGCGGTGACCAGGGAACCGAGCATCCTGGGCAACGCACCCGATGCGGCCAGTGCGTTCAGCACCGCGGAATCGAGACGCACGCCGACACCGGTCGGCTCGCCCGCGGCCAGCACGCTGTCCAGCAACGCCATTCCGTAGTCGTCGTCCAGCGGTATCAGGCCCTCACGGCGCATCCGCGCGATGCCGGTCTCGGTGAGGGTGCTCGTCATGCCACTCTCCGCCCGCCACGGTCCCCACGCGATGGACGTGGCGGGCAATCCCCGGTGGTGCCGGTGCTGGGCGAGCGCGTCGAGGAAGGCGTTCGCCGCCGCGTAGTCGGCCTGGCCCGGGCTGCCGATCGTCCCCGCGAACGAGGAGAAGAGCACGAACATCGACAGTTCGAGATCGGTCGTGGTTTCGTGCAGATACCAGGCCGCGTCGGCCTTCGGCCCCAGCACCGTCGCGAGCCGCGCCGAGGTGAGGTCGGTCAGGAGACCGTCGGCGAGAGCGCCCGCGGTGTGCACGACCGCGGTGATCGGATGTTCCGGCGCCACGGTGGACAGCAGCCGGTCGACGGCCGCCCGATCGCTCACATCACAGGACCGCACGTCCACATGTGCGCCCAGTTCGGTCAGTTCCGCCGCCAGTTCCGCGGCACCCGGCGCGTCCGGGCCGCGCCTGCTCGCCACCAGCACCCGGCGCACACCGTGCTCGACGACCAGGTGCCGGGCCGTGAGCGCACCAAGGCTTCCGGTGCCGCCGGTGATCAGCACCGTGCCGTCGGGATTCGGCCGCGGCGACCGTGTCCGGTCCGCCCCGCTCCGGCTCAACCGCGGCACGTACACCGCACTATCGCGCACGGCCACCTGGGATTCCTCGGCCATGGCCAGCGCGGCCGCGACGGCACGGCGGTATCCCGACCGGTCCGCCACGTCGACCAGCACGATCCGTCCCGGGTTCTCGTGCTGCCCGCTGCGCAGGAGGCCCCACACCGCCGCGCCCGCGAGGTCCACCGGCGCGGCGGGCGTCACGGCGACCGCACCGCGGGTGACCACGACGACGCGATCGTGGCGGGTCAGCAGTCCGGTGACCCGCTCCGCCGTCTCGGCGAGCCGGGTGCGCACCACGCCGGGCACATCGCTGTCCACCGGTGTCTCTTCGACCCGGATCACGGCGACGGAACCTCCGCCGACGCGCACGAACTCGTCGGCGCCGCCGCGCACCCAGTGCTCGTCCGCGTCGAGTCCGGTGTGTTCCGCCACCGGCACCGGGACCCACCGGAGCCGATACGGGTCGTGCCCGGTCGGGGCGGCGCCTGCGGAACGCAGCGTGTCGATCGGAATCGGGCGCATGGTCAACGCCGAGATCCGGAAGATCTGCTCCCCGTGCGGATCGGTGAGCGTCACCGCGATCGGCTGGTTGTCCCGGTCACCGGATCCGGACTCGGCCGCGGTCAGCCGTACCCGCGCCGCGCCCGCGCCCACGGCGTGCAGGTCCACGTTCTCCCACGAGTAGGGCACGTAGATCTCGTCCGGAGCGGGTTCTCCGGTGAGCCCGGTGAACCGGATCGCGTGCAGTGCCGCGTCCAGCAACGCCGGATGCAGCCCGAACCGATCGGCCGCCGAATGCTCTTGTTCCGGCAGGCGCACCTCGGCGAAGACCTCTTCGCCGCGCCGCCACAGTGCGGTCAGTCCCTGGAACAGCGGCCCGTGCCCGTAGCCGCGGTCGGCGAACTCGGTGTACATATCGCTGATATCGACCGGCTGCGCCCCGGCAGGCGGCCAGGTTTCCGTCGTCGGGTTCGCCTCGGCCGACGGCGCTTGCGCGACAAGGGTTCCGGTAGCGTGCCGGATCCAGTCCGCCTGTTCCGGCGCGCCGGAACGACGCGGGCGCGAATACACCGACACCGCACGTGCGCCGGTGTCGTCGGGGCCGTCCGCCAGCACCCGCAATTCGACCGAGCCGTCGGCGGGCACCGCCAGCGGCGCCGTCACGACGAGCTCCGCCAGGCGCGGGTTGCCGGTCATCGCGCCGATGTACAGCGCCAGCTCCGCGAAGGCCGTGCCGGGCAACAGCACCGTCCCGCCGATCATGTGGTCGGCGAGCCACGGATGGCTCGACAGCGACAACCGGCCGGTCGCCACCACACCGTGCGAGTCGGGCAGCCAGACCGCGGCGCCGAGCAGCGGATGGTCGACATCGTCCAGGCCGGAGGACCGCACGTCGGGGGTGTGTTCGATGGCGGTCAGCCAATACCGCTGGTGACGGAATGCATAGGTGGGCAGAGGGATTCGCCGCGACGAGCCGCCCTCCCACAGCGGCCGCCAGTCCACCGTCGTTCCGGCGACGTGCGCACGCGCCAGGAACGTCACGAACTGGCGCGCTTCCGTTCCCACGCGGCGGGCCGCCGGGGCCGTCAACCATCCGCTCCCCGGCTCGTCTCCGATAACGCTGCGGGTCATGGTCGTTAGTACGGCGTCAGGACCGATTTCGAGGAACCGGCGCACGCCGGTGTCGGCCAGCGCCCGGATGCCGGGCGCGAACCGGACGGCCGCGCGGATCTGCCCGACCCAGTACTCCGGGTCGGTGAAGGTCTCCCCCACCGCTCCGGTCACATTCGACACGATCGGCAGCATGGGTTCCCGGTAGGTCAGTTTCTCGGCGACCGCGCGGAAGCCGGCCAGCGCGGGTTCCATGCGCGCGGAGTGGAACGCGTGGCTGACCTGCAGCCGCGTCGTCTTGCGGCCCTGGGCCGCGAGAGTTCGTTCCAGCTCGTCGATCGCGTCCGCGTCGCCGGAGATCACCACCGCGTCCGGGGCGTTCACCGCGGCGATCGACGCGCGGTCACCGAAACCGGCGAGTAGGTGCGCCGCATCGGTTTCGGAGACGGCTACCGCGAGCATGGCCCCGCCTTCCGGCAGCGCCCCCATCAACCGTCCCCGCGCCGCCACCAACGCGCACGCGTCCGGCAACGACCACACTCCCGCCGCATACGCGGCCACCAACTCACCGATCGAATGCCCGATCAGCACGTCCGGGGTGATCCCGAACGACTCGACCAACCGGAACAACGCCACCTCGAACGCGAACAAGGCGGGCTGCGTCCACTCGGTCCGATCCAGCACACCCGACGGATCGGCGAACATCACCTCCCGCAACGACGGCGCGGGATCGCCCACCGAAAGCGAACGCGCCGCGTCGGCCGAGTTCTCGCGCAACCGATCGAATTCGGCGCACACCTCGTCCAACACGTGGGCGAACACGGGGTAGGCCGAGTACAGCTCGGCGCCCATGCCCACGCGCTGCGCGCCCTGTCCGGTGAACAGGAACGCGGTCCTACCCGATCCGGCCGTCCCTTCGACCACGCCGGACCCGGTACCCGCGGCCAATTCCGCCAGTCCCGCCAGCAATTGCTGCCGATCACGGCCGAGCGCGGCGCCACGCCACTCCAGCTGAGCGCGGGTCTCCACCAGCGAGCGTCCGACCGCACGGGCGTCGGCCTCGGGATGCTCGGCCGCCCAGGCGCGCAGCCGTTCCGCTTGCGCCCGCAGACCGGCCTCCGATTTCGCCGACACCACCCACGCGATCACACCGTCCGGATCGCAGCGGTGGTCCCGCACGGCGGGCCGTTCGTCGCGTGCGGGCGCTTCTTCCACGATGACGTGCGCGTTCGTCCCACTGATCCCGAACGACGACACCCCCGCCCGCCGTACCCGCTGCCCCGCGGGCCAGGGCTCCGCTTCGGTCAGCAACCGCACCGACCCCGCCGACCAATCCACGTGCGGCGAGGGAGCGTCCACGTGCAGCGTCCTCGGCAGCATCTCGTGCCGCAGGGCCTGCACCATCTTGATCACGCCGCCCACGCCCGAGGCCGCCACCGAATGGCCGATATTCGACTTCAACGAACCGATCCGCACGGGTTCGGTCCGCCCTTGCCCGTAGGTCGCGATCAGCGCCTGCGCTTCGATCGGATCGCCCAGCGGAGTTCCCGTGCCGTGTGCCTCCACCGCGTCGACGTCGACCGGCTCCAAGCCCGCCGCCGCAAGTGCCGACGCGATCACCCGCTCCTGCGAGGGACCGTTCGGCGCGGTCAGGCCGTTGGACGCACCGTCCGAATTCACCGCCGACCCCCGGATCACCGCCAGCACCTCGTGGCCCGATCGCTGAGCGTCCGAAAGCCGTTGCAGGGCGAGCACGCCGACCCCTTCCGACCAGCCGACGCCGTCCGCGCCCGCGGCGAACGACTTGCACCGCCCGTCGGGCGCGAGCCCCCGCTGCCGCGCGAAGTCCACGTACAGCTCCGGGCTGCCCGACACCGTCACACCGCCGGCCAGCGCCAGCGACGTTTCCCCGTTTCGCAGCGCCTGGCAGGCCAAGTGCAGCGCCACCAATGAGGAGGAGCACGCCGTGTCCACCGTCATGGCCGGACCCTGCAGACCCAGGACATAGGCCACTCGTCCCGAGGTGACGCTGTCGGAGTTCCCGGTCATCCGGAATCCCTCGTACGCGCCGACCACCCGCTCGGAATAGCCGGACGGGGTAGCCCCGACGAACACTCCGGTATCGCTGCCGCGCAGCGCGGTCGGATCGATACCGGCGTCTTCCAACGCCTCCCAGGCGGCTTCCAGCATCAGCCGCTGCTGTGGATCCATGGCCGTCGCTTCCCGGGGGCCGATCCCGAAGAAAGCGGCGTCGAACCCGCCCGCGTCGGTGAGGAAGCCACCCTCGCGCACGTAGGTGGTGCCTGGTTCGTCCGGGTCCGGGTGATACAGCCGATCGAGGTCCCAGCCCCGGTCCGTGGGGAACGGCGTGATCGCGTCGGTACCCGAGACCAGTAGCTGCCACAGCTGCTCGGCGGAACTCACGCCGCCGGGATAACGGCAGCTCATGCCGACGATCGCGATCGGCTCGTCCGTGCGAGTCCGCGACGTCACCCGCACCGGACGTGGTCGCGCGGCCGGAGCGTCACCGAGCCTGGAGACGAGGAAACCCGCCACCGCACGGGAACTCGGATGGTCGAATACCAGGGTCGAGGGCAGCGACAGCCCGGTGGCCTCGGCGAGCCGGTTGCGGAATTCCACACCGGCCAGCGAGTCGAAACCCAACTCCGTGAACGCGGTATCGGGGTCGATCGCCTCCGCGGTGGCGTGCCCGAGCACGGCCGCCGCCTGCTCCCTGGTCACGGCGAGGGCCACCTCGGCACGGTCGGCGGGCGCGGCCGACGCCAGCCGCCCGACCGGATCCCCACCGGCGCGAGCGGTCCGCGCGGACGAGGGCGCCAGCGCACTCAGCAGTTTCGGGAGCGCTCCCGCCTCGGCCTGCTCCGCCAGTCCCGATCGATCGAATTCCGCACCGACCACCAGCGCCGAGCCCGCGGTGAGCGCGGCGTCGAAGAGGGACAGTCCCGTCGTATCGCCGAGCGGCCGGAAACCCAAGCGCCGCAACCGTTCCAACCCCGAAGTACCGAGGTCGCCGGTCATTCCCGTGCCCGCGTTCCACGGCCCCCAGGCCACCGACACCGCGGGCAGGCCCGCGGCACCGCGCAGCCGGACCACCGCGTCGGCGAACGAGTTCGCCGACGCGTAGTTGCCCTGGCCCGGCGAGCCCGCCAGCCCCGCGAGCGACGAGAACACCACGAACGCCGAAAGATCCGCGTCCCGCGTCGCCTCGTGCAGCAGCCAGGTGCCATCCACCTTCGGGCGCAGCACCCGATCCACTTGCTCCGTGGTCAGGGTCTCGACGGTGCCGTCGTCCACCACCCCGGCGGCATGCACGATGCCGGACAACGGGAACCGCTCCGGCACCGACGCCAGTATCGCGGTGAGCGCGTCGCGATCGGCGATGTCACACGACTCGACATCCACTCGCGCGCCCAGCGCCGACAAATCCGCGAGGAGTTCCGGGACCCCGGCGGCATCGCGACCGCGTCGCGAGACCAGCAAGAGCCGCCGAACTCCGTGCTCGGTCACCAGATGTCGCGCGATCAGCGCGCCCAGCCCGCTGGTGCCGCCGGTCACCAGCACCGTACCCGTCCCGAACGACATCGCCCCCGGGGCCGGTGCGGCCGCGATCCGGCGCACCCGTGGCGCCGACAACCGGCCGTCGCGCACCGCGACCTGTGGTTCGTCCGCGGCCAGCGCCGCAGCCACCACTCCGGCATCGATCTCGCCGTCCCGATCGAGCAGCACGATCCGGCCCGGATGCTCCGCCTGAACGCTGCGCAACAGGCCCGCGACGGCAGCGGCCGCCGGGTCGGGCGACTCGCCCGGCAATCCGAGCGCGTTCCGCGTCACCACGATCAGCCGCGCCCGGTCGTACCGCGTGTCGGTCAGCCACGACCGCGTCAGTTCCAGTGTCCGCGTGACCCATTGCCTGCCCGCTCGCGCCGGGTCCGCGCCCGCTTCCGCGGTCTCGGCCACCCAGACGATCGTTGCCGCGTCCTCATCGGCGTCGACCGATTCGCTCAGGTCGGTGACGCGCAGGTCGATTCCGGCCACGCTTCCCGCACCGAGCACCGCCATCGATCCCGTCGGCTCGGCGGTGCCGGCGGACACCGGCACCCACTCCAGACCGTGCAGCGGCACCGGCGCCGTATTCGACCGGACCCGCTCCACCGTGCGCCGCTCCACCGGATGCACCACGACGGATTCCGTGCCCAATACCGGTGCGCCGGTCTCGTCCACCACATCCATCCGGATCCGGTAGCCGCCCGACAGCACCGCGCGGACCCGGACCGGCCCGGAACCGGACCGGGCCAGCCGCAGGCCCCCGACCGTGACCGGCAGCGGAACCCGCCCGGCGGGCAGCTCGTCCATGACGAAGTCGAGCGCGGGGTGCAGACACGCGTCGAACAACGCCGGATGAATGCCGTAACCCGACGCCGCGGCGGCGGTGGCGTCGTCCAGCGCTACCTCGGCGAACACCTCGTCGCCGCGCCGCCACACCGCGCGCATCCCACGGAAGGTGGGACCGTATTCCATTCCCAGGCGCGCGATCCGCCGATAGATCGCCTCGTCGTCGAGTTGTTCCGCGCCCGCGGGCGGCCAAATTCGGTCCCAGCCGGTGGCGAGTTCGGGGCCGTGGTCGGCGGCGAGCACGCCACCCGCATGGGGAATCCACGCCTCGGCGTCGTCGAGGTCCGCGGTGCGGGAGTACAGGGTGAAGCTCCGCCGCCCGTCCGCTTCGGCCGCACCGACCGACACCTGCACGTCGACGGCGCGCTCACCGAGGGCCAGTGGGATGTCCAGCCGCATCTCCTCGACCGAGCGCATCCCGAGCCGATCGCCGATCGCCGACATCAGTTCCAGATACGTCGTCGCCGGTACCACCGGCGTACCGAACACCACATGATCGGCGATCCACGGCTGCCTGCCATTCGACAGCTGCCCGGTGAACAGCCATTCGTCCTTGCCCGCCACCGGCACCGCGTCCAGCAGGATCGGATGGTCGACGGCGCCCGCCGCGACCGGCCGGACCACGTCCAGCCAATAGCGCCGACGCTGAAAGGCATAGGTGGGCAGTGGAATACGCTCCGGTGACCGCCCCTCCGACAAGGGCTCCCAGTTCACCTCGACACCGGCGTTGCAGGCATGCCCGAGGAAGCCGAGGAACTGGGTGACCTCGTCGACGCCGCGCCTGCTCGCCGCCGCCACGACGGACCGGGACCCGACCTCGTCGGGCAGGCACTGACGGGTCATCGCCGTCAGCACCGCATCGGGGCCGACCTCGAAGAACTTCCGGACACCGAGATCCACCAGCGCGTCGACCCCCGGGGCGTAGCGCACGGTGTCGCGGACATGACCGGCCCAGTACAGCGAATCCGAAAGCGCTTCGCCCCCCACGACGCCGAACACGTTCGACACCACCGGCAGCAGCGGGCTCCGGTAGTCGAGACCGGCGGCCATCGCCTCGAATTCCGGCAGCATCGGTTCCATCGACGCCGAGTGGAACGCGTGGCTGACCCGCAACCGTGACGTCTTGATCCCGTCCGCCGTCAGCATGGATTCCAGCTCGGCGACGGCACCTTCGGTACCGGAGATCACGATCGCGGAGGGTCCGTTCACCGCCGCGATCGACAGTTCGCCGCGGAATCCGGCGATGAGCTCGGTCCCTCGCTCCGGCGGGACGGCCGCGGCCAGCATCGCGCCGCCTTCGGGCAGCGCGCCCATCAACCGCCCCCGCGCCGCCACCAGCGCGCACGCGTCGGCGGTCGACCACATCCCCGAGACGTACGCCGCGACCAGTTCGCCGATCGAATGCCCGATCAGCACGTCCGGCGTGATCCCGAAGGACTCGATCAACCGCACCATCGCCGCCTCGTAGGCGAACAACGCGGGCTGGGTGTACTCCGTGCGGTGCAGGAGTTCCGCACCCGCGGCACCGAAGACGATGTCCCGCAACGACATTCCAGGCTCGGGTAATTCGAGCAGACCGTCGAATTCGGCGCACAGCTCGTCGAACGCCGCCGCGAAGACCGGGAAAGTCGCGTAAAGCCGAGCGCCCATGCCGACTCGCTGCGCCCCCTGCCCGGTGAACAGGAACGCGATCTTCCCGCCGACGGGGCCGCCCTCGGCCACTCCCGGCGACCTCGCACCGGTCGCCAGATCCGCCAGCCCGGCCAGCACGGCCGCGCGGTCGCCCGCGACCACCGCTGCGCGCCGATCGAATCGGGCCCGCGTCGTGAGCAGCGAATGGGCCACGTCCACCGGGTCGGCGTCGGGCCTGGCCGCGAGCCACTCGCGCAACCGAGCAGCCTGCGCCCGCAGCCCCGCCTCGGTCTTCGCCGACAGCAGCAGCGGCATTCCCGGCGAAGCGTCCGCCGGTTTCGTCACCGCCGCGCGCTGCGGGGCTCCCGGCGCTTCCTCCACGATGACGTGCGCGTTGGTTCCGCTGATCCCGAACGCGGACACTCCCGCCCGGCGCACCCGCTCGACCGAGGCCGACCACGGCCGCTGTTCGGTCAGCAACCGCACGGCCCCCGCCGACCAGTCCACGTGCGGCGACGGAGCGTCCACGTGCAGCGTCTTCGGCAGCATCTCGTGCCGCAACGCCTGCACCATCTTGATCACGCCACCGATCCCCGCGGCGGCCTGGGCGTGCCCGATATTCGACTTCAGCGAACCGACCCACAGCGGCTCGGTCCGGCCCTGCCCGTAGGTCGCCATCAACGCCTGCGCTTCGATCGGGTCGCCCAGCGGTGTGCCCGTGCCGTGCGCCTCCACCGCGTCCACGTCCTCGGGGGCCAGTCCCGCGGTGGCCAGCGCCGCCGCGATCACCCGTTCCTGCGACGGACCGTTCGGCGCGGTCAGCCCGTTGGACGCACCGTCCTGGTTCACCGCCGAACCCCGGATCACCGCGAGCACGTCGTGACCGAGCCTGCGCGCGTCCGACAGCCGCTCGAGCACCAGCACACCGACGCCTTCGGCCCAGCCGACACCATCGGCGGAGGCCGAGAAGGCTTTGCACCGCCCGTCCCGGGAAAGACCGCGTTGCCGGGAGAACTCGACGAACATGAACGGCGTCGACATCACCTGGGCGCCACTGGCCAGCACCAGCGAACTCTCCCCTTGGCGCAGCGCCTGACAGGCCAGGTGGATGGCCACCAGCGAGGAGGAGCAGGCGGTGTCGATCGTGACCGCCGGACCCTCGAATCCGAAGGTGTATGCCACGCGACCGGAGAGCACGCTACTGGTGGAACCGGTACCGATATAGCCTTCGGCGACCGCACCCGCGGCCTTGGCGATCTCTTCGTAGTCCTGATAGGAGACCCCGGTGAACACGCCGGTGTCACTGCCGCGCAGTGCCGACGGATCGATACCGGCGTGCTCCAGCGCTTCCCACGACGCCTCCAGCAGCAACCGCTGCTGCGGATCCATCGCCGCCGCCTCGCGCGGACCGATTCCGAAGAAGCCCGCGTCGAAATCGGCCATGCCGGAGAGGAATCCACCTCGGTCCAGGTAGGAGGTTCCCGGGTGGTCGGGGTCGGGATCGAACAGCCGATCCAGATCCCACCCGCGATCGACGGGGAACGAGCCGATCGCGTCCGCACCGGCGGCCACCAGGTCCCACAGTCCATCCGGCGATTCGATACCGCCCGGGTACCGGCAGCTCATCCCGACGATCGCGATCGGCTCGTCGGCACGGATCCGGCGCGTCACCCGCGCGGGCCGCCCGGCGTCGGTTTCGGTCGCCTCGCCCACCCGCGAGCGCACGAAGGCCGCCACCGCCGCGGCGGTGGGGTGATCGAACACCAGCGTCGAGGGCAGTTGCACGCCGGTCGTCTTGGCGAGGCGATTGCGGAACTCCACACCGGCGAGCGAATCGAAGCCCAGTTCGGTGAACGGCGCCGTCGGATCGATGGCGTCGCCGGAGATATGGCCGAGCACACCGGCGACCTGTTCGCGGACGACGTCGAGCACGATCGCCGCACGCTCCTGCGCGGGCGCGGCGGTCAGCCGCCGCGCCAACGTCCCACTCGTCTCGGCGGCCCGCCGCACCGGCACCGTGACGATCGACTGCAGCAGTCGCGGCAGCGACCCTTCCCTGGCCTGCACCGCCAGTGCCTCGGTGTCGAACTCCGTCGCGATCACGACCGGCGACGACGCGGCGACGGCGCGATCGAACAGCGTCAAGCCATACGCCGTTTCCAACGGCCGCACGCCGAGGCGACCCATCCGCGCCATCGCCGCGCCGCCCAGCCCACTGGTCATGCCGATGCTCTGGTTCCACGATCCCCAGGCGATCGATACCGCGGGCAGCCCCGCCGCCCGCCGTCCTACTGCCAGCGCGTCCAGGAACGCGTTCGCCGCCGCGTAATTCCCTTGGCCGGACGCGCCGACCACACCCGCGACCGAGGAGAACAGCACGAAGGCGGCCAGTCCCAGGCCGCCGGTCAGTTCGTGCAGATGCCAGGCGGCGTCGGCCTTCGACGCCAGCACCCGGTCGAGCTGTTCGGCGGTCAGGGTCTCGATGGTGGCGTCATCGAGCACGCCCGCGGAATGGATCACCGCGCTGGGCGCGAACTCGTCCGACAGATCCGCCAGCAGCGCCGCCACTTCGGCCCGGTCGCCCACATCGCAGGCCGCCACCCGCACCCGCGCGCCCGCGGCGGTCAGCTCGCTCACCAGATCGGCCACCCCGTCGGCCTGTTCACCACGGCGCGACACCAGCACCAGCCGCCGCACGCCGTGGGTGGCGACGACATGACGCGCCACCTCGGCTCCAAGTCCGCTGGTGCCACCGGTGATCAGCACCGCACCCGCACCGAGACCGTTGCCGTCCGCCGCCGCGTGCTGCCTGCGCAGCCGCGGGACGCGCAGTTCTCCGCCGCGCACGACCAGCTGCGGTTCCTCCGACCGCACCGCCGCGGCGATCACTTCGGTCGTGAGGTCGTCCTCGGGTGCGGCGTCGAGGAGAACGAACCGGCCGGGGTGTTCGGCCTGGGCGCTGCGCACCAGACCGCACACCGCGGCCCCGGCCGGGTCAGGGTTCTCGCCCGGCAGGCCCGCGGCACCCCGCGTCAGGATCACCAGCCGCGAATCGTGCCATCGTTCCTCGGCCTGCCATTCCCGTATCAACTCCAGCGCCGCCCGCAGCCAGGTGCGCGTCCGCGCGGTCACGCCGCCATCGGCCGGTCCGTCCGGCGACCACACGACGATCTCCGGCGGCGCCTGGTCGCCGAGCAGATCGGCCGGTGCCGTCCCGCGGCGATCGGCACCCGCGACACTCGCCTCCCCGAGCAGTGCGATCGTGCCCGACGCGCCGCCCGCGACGGCGGCCGCCTGCACCCATTCGATGTCCGACAGGGACGCACGGCGTCCAGCTCCACGGTCGAGTGCCTTGGCATCCACCGGGCGAGCCGTCAGCGCTTCGACGCTCAGCACGGGCGCACCGGTGTCGTCGAAGGCGGCTACCCGGATGCGTCCGGCCCCCACCCGTTCCAGACGCACCCGAAGCGCCGTCGCCCCGGCGCGATACAGCCGGACCCCACCGAACGAGAACGGCAAAGGCAGCCTGCCCGCGGGCATGTCGTCGGCCAGTTCGGTGATCGCGGTGTGGAAGGCGGCGTCCAGCAGGGCGGGATGGATGCCGAAGGCCGGTCCCTGAGCATCGGGCTCGGTAGCGAGCGACACCTCGGCGAGCAGGTCGTCGCCGTCGCGCCGAGCCGAGGTGACGCCTTGGAACAGCGGACCGTAGCCGAAGCCGAGCCGCGCCAACCGGTCGTAGAGTCCGTCGACCGGCACCGGTTCGGCCCCGCTCGACGGCCATCGCCCGTCCTCCGGCGCGGCGCGCCATCCCGATTCGACCCAGGCGGGCACACTCTCCGCGGCGGCGACGAGGACACCGTTGGCGTGTGAAATCCACTCGCTCGCTTCGGTTTCTCCGGGCACCACCGCACGCGAATAGATCGCGAACCGGCGCGCGCCCGCGTCGTCGGCGGGTTCGACGGTCAGCTGCACGTCGATCGCGACGTCGTCGGTCAGCGACAGCGGCGCTTCCAGCAGCAGTTCCTCGACGAACCCGGCACCGAGCCGGGCCCCCGCGGTCAGCGCCAGTTCCACGAACGCGGCGCCGGGCAGCAGCGCCGACCCGAAAACGGCGTGCTCGGCCAGCCACGGGTGCGTCCGCAACGACAGCCGACCGGTGAACAGCCATTCGTCCCGACCGGCCAACGGCACGGCGCCGGTAAGCATCGGATGATCCGATGACTCGAGTGACGCCTCGATCGCGAGCGGCTCCAACCAGTACCGCTGCCGCTGGAACGCGTACGTCGGCAACGACACACGTTCTGGTGTCCGCCCGCTGAAAAGGGGGCGCCAGTTCACCTCGACACCGGCGGTGTGGGCTTGCGCGAGCATGGTGATGTACTGCGTCACCTCGTCGCCCGAACGGCGCGACGCGGCCGTCACCATCGACTCGGCTTCGATCCGCGGGTGTTCGGCCAGGCAGCGACGTGTCGTCGCGGCCAGCACCGCGTCCGGGCCGACTTCGACGAAGCGGCGGACCCCGGCGGCCACGAGAGCGTCCACGCCCGGCGCGAACCGCACGCAACCGCGTAGCTGCTCGACCCAGTAACCCGGGTCGGTGAATTCGGCCCCGGCGAGCGCCCCGGAGACATTCGACACCACCGCGATCGTGGGCATCCGGTACGTCAGCCGCTGTGCGAGCTCGCGGAATTCCGCGAGCATGGGATCCATTCGCGCGGAATGGAACGCATGGCTGACCCGCAGCCGCGAGACCGTGACCCCCGCATCGGACAGCTGCCGCTCGACCGCGCCGACGGCGTCCGCGTCGCCGGAGAACACCACCGACGACGGACCGTTCACCGCCGCCACCGACAGTCGACCCTCGTGCGCAGCCGTGATCTCGACGGCCCGCTGCTCGGTGACCGCCGCAGCGAGCATGGCGCCGCCTTCGGGCAACGCCCCCATCAACCGCCCACGCGCCGCCACCAACGCGCACGCATCCGCCGTCGACCACACACCCGCCACATACGCCGCCACCAGCTCACCGATCGAATGACCGATCAGCACATCGGGAGTGAGGCCGAACGACTCGACGAGCCGGAACAACGCCACCTCGAACGCGAACAGCGCGGGCTGCGTGAACTCGGTGCGGTGCAGCAAATCCGCACTCGCGGCGCCGAAGACGACGTCCTGCAGCGAGACGCCCGGCCCGAGCAAGCGATCGAATTCGGCGCACAACTCGTCGAACGCCGCGGCGAACACCGGAAACGCCGCATACAACCCTGCCCCCATGCCCACCCGCTGCGCACCCTGACCGGTGAACAGGAAGGCCGTCTTCCCCGATCCGGCCACACCTTCGAGCGCACCGGCGGACGTACCGGCCGCCAACTCCGCCAACCCGGACAGCAACTGGTCACGATCGCTACCGGCCACCGCGGCGCGCCGATTCCATTGCGCCCTGGTTCCGATCAGCGCGGACGCCACGCTCCACAGGTCGGCGTCCGGGTGTTCGAGCAGCCACGCGTGCAGCCGCGCCGCCTGGGCGCGGAGCGCGTCATCGGTCTTCGCCGACACCAGCAACGGAACGACGGTTGCCGCGCACGCCGGACCGGCTTCGGTATCGGCGGACTCGCCGTCGGACCCGGCGACCGGCGCGGGCGCTTCCTCCACGATCACATGCGCGTTCGTGCCGCTGATCCCGAACGACGACACACCCGCACGGCGCACCCGCTGCGCCGACGCGGGCCATGCTTCCGCCTCGGTCAGCAGCCGCACCGCCCCCGCCGACCAATCCACGTGCGGCGACGGCGCATCCACGTGCAGCGTCTTCGGCAACACTCCGTGGCGCAGCGCCTGCACCATCTTGATCACACCGCCGACACCCGCCGCCGCCTGCGCATGACCGATGTTCGATTTCAGGGAACCGATTCGCAGCGGCTCGTCCCGCTGCTGTCCGTACGCGGCGATCAGGGCCTGCGCCTCGATCGGATCTCCCAGCGACGTGCCCGTACCGTGCGCTTCGACCGCGTCCACATCAGTGGGCGTCAGCCCCGCCGCGGCCAGCGCCGAGGCGATCACCCGCTCCTGTGACGGACCGTTCGGCGCGGTCAAACCATTGCTCGCGCCATCCTGATTCACCGCCGAGCCCCTGATCACGGCGAGCACCTCGTGCCCCGAGCGCCGCGCATCCGACAGGCGCTCCAGCACCAGCACGCCCACGCCTTCGCCCCAGCCCACCCCATCGGCCGCCGCCGAGAACGCCTTACATCGACCGTCCCGCGACAGACCTCGCTGCCGGGAGAACTCGACGAACAGGAACGGTGTCGACATCACCGTGACGCCGCCCGCCAGCACGAGCGACGCCTCTCCGCGCCGCAGCGCCTGGCAGGCCAGGTGGATGGCCACCAGCGACGACGAACACGCCGTGTCCACCGACACGGCAGGGCCTTCCAGGCCCAACGTATAGGCCACCCGGCCCGAGACCACACTGCCCGTCGAACCGATACCCGCGTAGCCCTCCGCGATCGGTCCGGCGGCCCTGGCGGTGTGCTCGTAGTCCTCGTACATGACACCGGCGAACACGCCGGTATCGCTGCCGCGCAGCGAGGTCGGGGCGATACCGGCGTTCTCCAGGGCCTCCCAGGAAGCCTCCAGCAGCAGCCGCTGCTGCGGGTCGGTCGCCGCCGCCTCCCGGGGGCCGATGCCGAAGAATCCCGCGTCGAAGTCGCCCGCGCCGCGCAGGAAGCCGCCCTCCCGCGTGTACACCTTGCCGAAGCGGTCCGGATCCGGGTCGTACAGCCCCTCGACGTCCCAGCCCCGGTCCGCCGGGAACCCGCCCACCGCGTCCACTTCCGCCGCGACCAGCTCCCACAGCTGCTCCGGCGATTCGACGCCGCCCGGATAGCGGCAGCTCATGCCGACGATCGCGATCGGCTCGTCGATCTTCTCCCGCAACTGGGTCAGATCGTCGCGAGTCGTCATGAGCTCGACGGTGACCTTCTTCAGGTACTCCAACATGCGGTCGGACGATTCACCAGCGCTCGAGTCCACGTTTCACATCCCGGGTATCGCAGGGTCGACGAAGAAACCCGGCGTCGCGAGCAGCGGCGCGGGTCGGCGAGAACTACCGAGTAGTTCGATCAGGTATCGGTGACGAAGCAGCCGGTCGAGGTACCCGCGAGCGGGGTGGCTCGCCCGTGCTCGCCGGCCCGACCGTGTTTTTCGGCAGGAGAATGTTTCTCGGCGGTTACCGAGATGGACATCTCGAGGCCACCTTCACTGACGGTAAACCCGACACCATAGAGCACTTCATATACCACGATTCTTTATTCGCGGCGAACACTCTGTTTCCCATTGCTGAGAAGACGAACTCATGGCACACGCACAATCTTTCTTCGGCAGAGCAAAGCGACAGGACGACCGTCCAGTCGCGTGCTGAGCGTTAGCCTGCCAGCCGTTCCAGTTTCCCGCAAGTGATACGCGGACCTGCCCTGTTTCAAGATCGAACATGGACCCGCCGGGCCACCACAGGCGAATCGAGCCTCCCGCCGACGCACGGAACGAGGAGAGGGCGAATGCCCGGCAGCAGGCCGCTCGCATCGATGTCGTGTGCGAATGCCGCGAGTGCGCACCGCTCGACTCGATGGGCAAACCACCGCCGAGACATCCGACGTCGCTGCGGTTCCCGAGCGCCGACCCGGCACGCGCCGGAGCGAAGCATGCGGTCCGCCTACGTACCATCCGGCAAAGGGGCGTAACAACCTCGTTGCTGGCTACCCATACCGAAAACAACTCCGAAAGAGGATATTGCCGTTTTCGGCCCGCCCGAATATTTCCTGTGAATTCATCAAGTGGGCAGATACCACAAGGCCACCTGGAGGCGCCGGAAGAGGAACGCAGGTCCGAACCGGATCAGAATACCCGCATTTCACGATCACTCGCCTACGACACGAATACTTGGAACACGCCCCACCCGCCGCTCGATACCCGAGCCATTTCGTTGAGTCGACATTCCACGCCACGGCAATGCGGTTTTGTTCACCTGAACAAAACTAATTCGAGCCGGTCGTATCGATACGCCCCGATGCCCACCGAGCGGGGGTGCGAGGGTCCGCTCGGTGGGCACACCGCCGCGCGCCGGGGACGTGCGCGCCGGACAGAGGCGGGTTGCGAGATCCCGTCCGGCGAGCGCAACGCGTGGCGGTCGGTGCTTCCGTCGAGCCCTCGGGCGAAGTCAGGGCACGAGCCACGCGCTCGACGGAAACAGGTCATTCGATGGCCGTTCACGCCGATCGACGGCACCGAAGCCGGATCAACGCTAGAACCGGCGAACACGACCCGCCCACCCGCCACGGCCGGGTCTGGAGACCTCACGACCGTACTCGACGCGGCTAGGGAAGCGGCACAAGAAGGCGAAGACGACCGGTCCCGGAATTCGCCGACGAGGTCGTCGGGCACAAGCGAGCGGCTCGCGGACGGTGAATTGTCCAGATCACCAGACGATTACGGTTCCGCAACGGCCTGCGGCCGCATCATGGACGGACGCTGCACCCCAGCCATCGGTGGCCATCCGGTGGCTAACCGCTTGGAGATCCCATGTCCGCCATCGTGGTTCGTCTCGCCCGCACCTTGCTGGGCGTGGTCGCCGTCGCCGCCGCCGCGACCCATCTCCCCTCCGCCGCGGCGGAGGGCTCGGGCTCCGCCGACTGGGGATCCGTGACCGCCGGACCACAGGCGCCGGTCCCCGCGCCCATGCCCACACCGCGCGGACCGGTGACCGCCATCGTCGTGCTCGGCTACGGGCTGCTGCCCGACGGCGCCATGCGCCCGGAGTTGGTCGACCGCCTGCACGCCGGATACCTGCAGGCGTTGCTGGCTCCCTTCTCGCCGATCATCGTGACCGGCGGCAACGCGCACAACGGTGTCACCGAGGCACGGGCGATGGCGGACTGGCTGATCGCTCGCGGGGTACCCGCGGCGCGCATCCATCCGGAACCGGAGGCGGCCACGACCGTGCAGAACGCCGAACGCTCGGCGACGATCATGCGCGCGATCGGCGCGCGCGACGTCGTGTTGATCACCTCGGCCGACCACCTCGCCCGCGCGGTGGGCAGCTTCCACGACGCGGGGGTGGACGTCGTCGGCACCGTGACTCCCGAGCAGATGCCGCCCCTGGTCTGGCGGTTCGGTCCGCTCTCGTGACGAGAGCGCGCCGTCGTCCACCAATTCGCGATACAGGAGCAACCATGAACGAGACCGCGGTGAATCCGGCCGATCAGGCCAGATCGCTCATCGACCATCGTTACCGTTCCACTCTCCGCTATGAGGTGGAACGGGAAAAGATCCGGGAATTCGCCCGCGCCGTCCAGGATTCCCATCCCGCGCATCGGAGCGAGGACGCCGCGGCCGAACTCGGCTTTCCCGGGCTCATCGCGCCCGCCACATTCAGCTCGATAATCCTCACCAGAGTGCACCGCGAAATTCTGGACACGCTGATCACCGGCTACGACCCGACCCGGATCCTGCACGCGGACCAAGTTTTCGACTTCGGCAGGCCGTTGCTGGCGGGCGATCGCCTGACCTGCGACGTCTATTTCGAATCGTTCCGGCACTTCGGCGATTACGACGTCCTCGCGATCAAGAGCGTGCTCATCGACCAGCACGGCACCGTGGTGCAGACCGGCTCCAGCGCATTGCTCGCCCGGGTGGGCGGTCGCGATCCGTGGTTGGCCGACGCCGTACGCAAGGTCGCCATGGGCCATCGCTCCCCGGACGCACCGGCTCGGGGCAGCGCCGTCGTCCCGGCCGCGGCGGATCACCTCGCGCCGACGCCGCTGCGCCGGATACCGCGTCCGCGCGTCGCTTTCGCCGACCTGTCGGTGGGCGCCGAACTGCCCCTTCGCACCATGCGCCTGTCCCGTGGCGACCTGGTCAACTACGCCGGGGTGACGGGCGAATCCAATCCGGTGCTGTTCGACGAGAGGGTCGCGGTCGCCAGCGGCCTGCCGACCGTGGTCGCTCCTGGCATGCTCAAACTGGGTCTGGCCACCTCGTTCTTGAGCTCCTGGCTCGGCGACCCCGCGGCCCTCACCCGGTTTCGTGTGCAGTTCGCGCACAACGCGCAGCACCTGCGCATACCACCGGTCGGCACCGGCGTGATCCAATTCCGCGGCCGGGTCACCTCGATCGACCCGCGCAGGCGGCGGGCGACCATCGCGGTCGACGCGCGCGCCGAGGGACGCAGACTGTTCGGCTATGCCGCCGCCGAAGTGCGCTTCCCATAGGCGAGCACCGGCTGATCAGGCCGCTGTACCGGCCCGATCGCGGACAGCCACGCGCGACAGGCCGACGAGCGAAGCCAGGCGGCGGTGCGAATCCAGCCGCGCGTCGCGATCGTAGGTGCTGGTGTGTACGAGGATTTCGTCGGCGCCCGTCCTGCCCACCAGCCGCTCCAGTCGGCCGGCGACCTCGTCCTCGGTTCCGTACAGGTGGCCGCGCAACCCCTCGTCGAAGATCCGGCGCTCCCGATCGGTCATGGTGCGCGCTTCGATTTCCACGGGCGGTATCAGGGGCGGGAACTCGCCATGGGTGCGCGCGTATGCGCCGGACCACGCCTCCGGCAGCAGCAGCCGATGCGCTTCGGGAGCGCTGTCGGCGATCACGATCGAGGCGGAGACCACGACGTAAGGCGCCGCGCCCACCGCGGCGGGGCGGAACAGTGCACGATAGCGCTCGATAGCCTCCACCATGCGGTCCTCCCCGCTGACCGCGGCGATGACCAGCGGCAGCCCGAAGCGGGCGGCCCGCTCGGCGCCGGACCCGGTGGCCAGCAGGAACGCCGGGATACGCAGCCCTTCGGCGGGCCACGCGTGCACCCCCTGTCTGCCCTCGGCGAAGTACCCCAGCAGCTCGGCGAGCTGGGCGTCGAAATCCTCCGCGTCGCGCTTGTCGTGCCCCAGCGCTCGCCGCACGCCGTCGGTGAACCCGACCGAGCGGCCGAGACCCATGTCGATGCGTCCCGGGTAGAGCGATTCCAGCACGCCGAACTGCTCGGCGACCACCAGCGGCTGGTGGTTGGGCAGCATCACACCGCCCGTGCCGATCCGGATCCGCTCGGTCGCTCCTGCCGCCGCGGCCGCGAGCACGGTCGGCGCCGAGCCCGCCACGCCGGGCACACTGTGGTGCTCCGACACCCAGAAACGGTGATAGCCCCACTGTTCGGCGAGCTGGGCGAACTCGACGGTCTCCCGTAACGCGGCCGGATGGCTCTGACCGCGCCGGACGCGCGAGCGATCGAGAACGGAGAACCGGACAGGGGACAGCGCCGAGGTCATATCGGTGTCAACGCGAGCGCGCCGCGCTCATTCCGCCGATTCACGACGGCGTGGGCAGCCCCAGTGCCTGCGCAAGCACCCGCCACGCCTTCGGCAGCTGCGCCTGGAAGTCCGGCCAGGTGTGCATGCCCGCCGCGGTGTACTCCAGGGTGGCGGGGATGTTCAGCTGGGACAGGCGGTCGGCGAACCGCTCGGTGCAGGCCCGGGCGCCCGCTTCCAGCGCAGCACCGCCGCCTGCGGTTTGCAGCGCTTCCGCGACCGACGGGGAGTTCGCGACCGACACCAGATCGGCTCCCGTCGGCAGCCCGGTGGCCGCCGAGAGGTAAACGGCGGTGTCGCGCAGGTTCTCCGCGTGCAGCAGGCTGTCGTGCGCGGCCCACTCCGGTGAGGTCGGCGGGCCCCAGAGATTGTTCACGTTGCCGCCGCGCGAGGCGACCGTGATGGTGGTCACCGCGTGCCCCAGCGGGTCGGCGGTGGAGTAGCACCCGCTCATCCCGGCGACGGCGCGATACCAGCCCGGATGGCGCTGGGCGAGCATCATCGCCGCCTGTGCGCCCATCGACACCCCGGCGATGGCGCGACGCCCGTCGGTGCGCAGCAGCGACTCCACGATGGGCGGGAGCTCGGTGGTGAGGAACGTCTCCCAGCGGTTGAGTCCGAGTGCGGCGTCCTGCCGGACCCAGTCGCTGTACATGCTGCCGGTGCCGCCGCCGGGCAGCACCACGTCCACCGGCTTGCCCGCGAAGAACTCGGCTGCCGCGCCCTTGGTCAGCCATGCGGACGTGGCATCGCCGTCGACGCCGTCGAGTAGGTACAGCACCGGGCGCGGCGCCGCTCCGCTGCCGCGCAGGATGTCGACGGTGATGATCCGGCGCATCGCCGCCGAGGCGATCGACAGCCGTTCGTGCCCCCCGCCCAGGTCCTCGATCGAGAGCAGCCCGGTGCGGGTCATGGCGGGGTCGACGGCGGGCGGCGGGGTCTGCGGCACCGGATCGGCGAGAACGGGCGCAGCGGCAGCGGTGGCGATGAGGGCCATCGCCACCGCGGTGATCGGCATACGTGGGCTCATCCGGCTGCGGCGGCCCGTTCTGCTTGTCTGGCCGCGGCGCGTTCACGCTGTTCCTCGAACCGGCGCGCCCGGATCTCCAGGTCTTCGAGGTAGGCGTGCAGTTCCTCGCGGGCTCGTTCGCCGTCGCCGGTCAGATCGTCGCGTTCGAAGACGTGCCACGCGCGCAGCACCGGACGCACCACCACATCGAGATGCTGACGCAAGTCGTAGATGCCGTGCTTGGCCAGCAGCACGGCGTTGCGCCGGAAATTCGGCTGGGTCAGCCCCGGCATCTGGAATCGGGTGACCACGCTGGTGATGGCGCGCAGCGCTTCGTTCGGCACCAGGTCGAGGGCCGCGGCGCTGATGTTCCGGTAGAAGATCATGTGCAGGTTCTCGTCGGCGGCAACTCGCTGCAGCATACGCTCGGCGACCGGTTCCCCGCAGGCCGCTCCCGTATTGCGGTGGCTGATCCTGGTCGCGAGCTCCTGCAACGTGACGTAAGCGACCGAATGGAGCAACCGCTCCTCTTCGCCGGGTGTGGCGAAACCTGTGGTCATATGCGCCATCCGCGCCTGCTCCAGCAGCACCGGATCGACCGCGCGGGTCACGACCAGATAGTCGCGCATCACGATGGCGTGGCGGTTCTCCTCGGCGGTCCACCGGCCCACCCAGGTACCCCATACCCCGTCCAGCGAGAACGACTCCGAGATCTCCCGGTGATACGACGGCAGATTGTCCTCGGTGAGCAGATTGGTGATCATCGCGGTCTGCGCGACCTCGGAAAGCGCGGATTGACCCGGCTCCCAATCGATTCCGCCGAGGGCGGCGAAATTGCGGCCGTCGTCCCACGGCACGTAATCGTGCGGATTCCAGGATTTCGCCTTGCGCAGATGGTCGTTGAGCAGGCGTTCGGCGGTGGGCTCCAGTTCGCGCAGAATATCGCGATCGGTCAACGCGGTGGTCACTCGAACTCCTTTGCTCACCCTCGAGATCAGGGCACAGTCGACGATAGCGGCGGAATATCAGGCAGAACGGCCGATCACGCGATCGTTGGGCGAGGTGACGATGGCCATATGGCCCGGCTGGGGCAGTTCACAAGCCGGGGCATCGCCCGCGTCGGCCACCCGATACAGCCCCGGCGGCCCGCCCGCAGCCCGCAGCCGGTCCAGCAGATCGTGGGCGCGACCGGCCAGTTCCGGGATGCGCGCGGTGCGGCCGGTGGCCACCGTGGCCGTCAACGGGACCTCGGCGGCCTCACCGACGATGGCCAGCACGTCGTCGGTCATGGTGAATGTTCCGGTGCGGGCGGGCACGTCGTCGAGCGGCACCAGCACCGTGCCGCCCGCGGCGGACAGCACCGACAAGGCCCGTGAGCCGAGCGGACCGGCCAGCGCGGCCTGCACGCGACGGAGTTTGCGCCGGGCCGCGTCCGTGCCCGTGCCGGGTCTTCGCTCGTCCGGATGCGCCGGAATGCCCAGCGCGACGACCTGATACGACCGTGCGATCGGAATGCCTGTCGCCCTGGCGAGTTCGCCGACCGCGTGCCCGCCCAGCAGCGCGGAGACCAGCGTCTGCGCCGCGGTCTGATGTTCCCGCGCGACCGCGCGGTGCTCGTCGACATAAGCGGTCGACGCCGCCACGGTCACCATCTCCAGTACGTGGACCGCCAATCGCGCACCCGCGAGAAAATGATCGGTTCGCTCGTCGGCGACCTCGTCGGCGAGGAATTCCAGGCCGCTACGGATTTCGTCGTGATATGCGCCGAGCACCGTTTCCAGTGTGATGCCCTCCCGCGCCCAGCGCGAGGCGAAACCGGCGATCTCCGGCGGCCGGACCGTCGCGGGCGCCGGACGCGGAGCCAGTAGTTCGACAGCGGCCGCCAGACAGTTCCGTGCGGTCGTCGCGACATCGCCGGACGCGTCGCGGCCGGAGCGCCCGGCCAGGTGTGCGACGAGTTTCGATGTCAACGTCTCGGTACTCGTTCTCGACTGCCTGCCCATCATGCCTCCCGAAGGTTAGCGTCGGATCGTGATGGAATCGAGATATGTTCCGCCGCATCGGGTAAGTCATCAGCGGCCGCCCGACCCGTTGGGCGCAATCACAACTTTCGCTGGAATTCGCGCAGCCCGCGTCCCGCACAGGCAGAACCGCTGCGGCACCGCTATTTTCGGATCCGGCCCGATGTCTTCGCGGGCGCACCGATTTCCGGAGTGTGTGACGCAGCGCCGTCCGCGCATTTCCGGCGCTGCGTCGAGATCACCCTAGATCCGTCGGCACCGCCCTGAGTAGTCCCCTCCGGCGCTCTGGGGACGGTTCATCGCGACCTACGGCCACGATTGGGACGTCACACAGTCCGTGTCGTCGCCGTGAGCCGGGGCGTCGCGTGCTATGAACCGAGGCATCGAAAGGCAAACCTGTGAGCTGTTCCATCAGATCATCCGAACCGCTGTGCAGCAGATCGCACCGCCGATAGCATCGAGCGTCGCGCTGCCGTACGGCGTCGCGACGAGTTTCGAAGGGCGACAACACATATGAGCGGTACGCGAGACAAGCTGGACGAGCTGCGGGGGATTCTGGAACTGGCCGAAGAGCCCGCAGGCGAAAACGGCATCGCGAAGCGCAAGACCAAGGGCATTCCCAGCGCGCGGGAGCGAGTGCGCGCGCTACTCGACCCGGGGAGTTTCGTGGAGACCGGCGCGCTGGTGCGCCAGCCGGGCACCCCGGGAGCCATGTACGGCGACGGCGTGGTCACCGGCCGCGGGCGGATCGACGGCAGGCCCGTCGTGGTGATCGCCCACGATCAGACGGTCTTCGGCGGCTCCGTCGGCGAGATGTTCGGCCGCAAGGTCGCCGCGGCGCTGGATTTCGCCACCAGGAACGCCTGCCCGGTCGTCGCGATCAACGACTCCGGCGGCGCCCGCATCCAGGACGCGGTCACCTCGCTGGCCTGGTACGCGCTGATGAGCCGCCGCCAGGAACGACTGTCGGGCTTCGTCCCGCAAGTGTCGATCATGCTGGGCAAATGCGCGGCCGGGTCGGTCTACGCACCGGTCAACACCGACATTCTGATCGCGACCGAGAAGTCCTACATGTTCGTCACCGGCCCCGAGGTGATCAAGGAGGTCACCGGCGAGGAGGTGACCATGGAGGAACTGGGTGGCGCGCAGGCGCAGGCGGCCAACGGCACCGTCCACCATGTCGCCGCCACCGAGCAGGACGCTTTCGACTGGGCCAGGACCTATTTGGGCTACCTGCCGTCGAGTTGCCTCGAGCCGGGCCCGGTCGTCAATCCGGGCCTGGAGCCGCAGGTCACGCCGCACGATCTGGAGCTGGACTCGATCGTTCCCGACTCCGATCGGCAGGGCTACGACATGCACGAGATCTTGCTGCGCCTGTTCGACGACGGCGACTTCCACGAGATCAGCGCGGCGACCGCGCAGAACCTGATCACCGGCTTCGCCAGGGTGGACGGGCGCAGCGTCGGGGTGATCGCGAATCAGCCGCTGGTCCTCGGCGGCGCGATCGACGCCAAGTGCTCGGACAAGGCGACGCACTTCATCCGGCTGTGCAATGTCTTCGGGCTGCCGCTGATCTTCGTCGTGGACACCCCCGGCGTGCTGCCCGGCGTGGAGGAAGAGCGCAGCGGAGTGATCAAGCGCGGCGGACGGTTCTTCCGCGCGGTGATCGAGGCGACCGTCCCGATCGTGACCGTCGTGGTCCGCAAGGCCTACGGCGGAGGCTACGCCGTGATGGGCTGCAAGCAACTCGGCTCCGACGTCAGCCTGGCCTGGCCGACCGCGCGCATCGCCGTGATGGGTGCGGAGAGCGCGGTGAGCATCGTCGGCAAACGGCAGCTCGCCCAGGTGGCCCCTGAGGACCGCGCGGCCGTGCGCGACGCCATGATCGAGCAGTACAACACGACGGTTGCCACGCCGTGGATCGCCGCCGAGCGCGGCTACATCGATGCGGTGATCGAGCCTTCGCAGACGAGACTGGAGATCCGCCGGGCGCTGCGTCTGCTGCGCGAGAAAGAGGCGAGCGCCGAGCCCAACCCCCGCAAGCACAGTCTTTTTCCGGTCTGAGGCGCAGCGGACCCGGTTATGCTGTGTCACAACATAACCGGGTCTATGTGGTGGGATCTCCGGCGATCAGCGGCGAACCGGGCCGTCCGGCACGCCGATGCCTTAATCTCAGGTCAGTGCCGGGCCCGCTTCGTTCGCCGCGTAGCGGCGCGGCACGCGACGTGCCCGCTGCGCCTGTTCCCTACCCTCGCCCGGCGGGCACGCCGCACCAAGGCTCAGCCGTGCCCCCAGGTGAGATCGGCCGCCACCCACTCGGTCTCCCACCTGCGCAGCCGCCGCCGATCGAGACCTCGGCGCAGCAGCAGATAGCTGCCGACGAGCACGATCGAAACGCCGAACACCGCACCGGCGGTCAGCATCACCGCCTTGCTGGCGGGCTGGGTCGACGACGGCGGCTCCACGATCGCGCCGCGTTCGTTCAGCCAGATCGGCACGGTGGAACCCGGCTCGACCACCGTGGTCGACTGATAGTCGCCGGTGTGGGCCACGCCGTCGGCGTCCTTCCAGGACACACGCGCGGGCACCACCGGCGCGTACAGCGGCGCCTTCCCGGTTTCGATCACCGTGGCGTCGACTCGATGCAAGCGTGCCGTCTCGGCCCGCACCGCGGCCGTCTCGACGCGGTACACCCGGCCGCCGACGGTCAGCGCGAGTATGGGCACGACTATCAGGAACACCAGGGCAAGCAGCACCGCGACACCGGTCTGCACACGATCTTCACTGCGGCGCAGCGGATTGCGATCCAAGCCGACGCGGCGGCACGTCCGGCGGTACATGTTCACCGACCCGGTAGGCATGACGGTGACTCCTCGTTGCGAATTTCGGCGGTGAGGGTGACGAGGGTGTCGAAGAACTCTTCGACGAGGCCGGGCAGGCCCATCGGATCAGGGCCCGCCGCCCAACTCTGTAGCGCCGCGAGCAGCATGCCCGCACCGGCGCCGACGGCGACGGCCGGACGCGGATCGGTCTGCGGATCCACGCCGAGCCGTGCCGCGATGATCCGGACGGACTCGCGTTGCCCGTCGATGCGGATGCGCTGATAGCCGGCGAACAGTTCCGGTTCGTCCTCGAAGCGCTGGAACAGCGCCCAGCGGCGGGCGAGCAGCGACGCACGGGCCCCGCCGTACTCGGTGGCGAGCCAATCGTGGACGGCGCCGCGGTAGGCGATCAGGGGCGGCTCGGAAAGGGGACGGTGGCTCAGGGCTTCGTTGAACAGGTGCACATCCTGGTCGACATCGCCGAGAATCGCCTCTTCGATGGACGCGAAGTGCCTGCTGAACGTGCGCCGGGTGACACCGGCCCGCAGCGCGATGTCCTCGACGGCCACCGCGTCGAGCCCCCGCTCGGTGAGCAGGTCGAACGCCGCGCGCGACAGCGCTTCACGGCTGCGCCGAGTGCGCAGCCGACGGCCGTCCAGACCGACCCCGTCGTCGCTCATGCACCTGAGCATACCCCTATTGTCCCAATGGGACAATACTTTGCTCTTGCCCGGCATGCGCATCACCTCGCAGAGAAGATGCCCGATTCGGGCGCGCCGAATCGCCCGGGAAGACGTCGGGAGGGCGGCCAGCGGCCGGTCAGCTTCTCGGGTTGTCCACCGGTTCGTCGACGGTCGGCGGAATGCCGTCGCGCAAGATCTGGAGCAGCTGGCCGGAATGCTCCGGTGACGGGGCCAGCAGCGAAAGTTGGTTCAGCACCGTGTAGTACACGTCCAGGTCGGCGATCTTGTCCAGATACAGCGCGCTGGTCAGCTGCTGGAGATAGACGATGTCGGGCAGATCGGCCTCGGCGAAGCGCAAGACGGTGAACGCGCCGTCGGTGAGCGCGGGGCCGCCCACGTGATCGGCCAGGATCTGGATCGTGACGTTCGGCCGCGCCGCCGCGTGCAGCACGCGGTCCAGCTGCGCGCGCCAGACGGTCGAGCCGCCGATCCTGCGGCGCAGCGCGGCCTCCTCGATGAGCATCCACACCTGCGGCGGGTGCGGACCGGCGAGTATTTCCTGCCTGCGCATGCGCAGCGCGACCCGGCGTTCGATCGCGTCCTGCGGCTCGCCCGGATGCGACAGTGTGAGCAGCGCGCGGGCGTACTCCGGGGTCTGCAGCAGTTCGGGGACCGCCCGCGGCTCGTAGCAGCGGATCAGCCGGGCCGCCTGTTCCAGCCCGAGGTAAGTGTCGAACCACTTCGGCAACCAGTCGTTGTCTCGCGCCCACCAGCCCGACGCATTGGCCTGCCTGGCCAGTTCCAGGTATCGATCCCGTTCGGCGGGGTCGGTCACCTCGTAGAAGTCGAGCAGGTCGACCAGATCGCGTTCCCGGCAGCCGGTGCGCCCGAGCTCCAGCCGACTGATCTTCGAATGCGACCCGCGAATGGCCTCACCCGCCGCTTCCCTGGTGATCTTCCGGTCCTCGCGCAGGCGACGCAGCCGGCCGCCTAGAACCATCCGCAGCACCGTCGGCCCGCCTCCGGACACCGGCTGAGCGCCGAACCCCGCCGCATCGGCCGCCTGTCGTACGTTCGAAGGACGCATGCCCCGAGTCTGCCATGTTGTCCCAGTCGTTATCTACGGCCGAAAGTCCCTGTACCGCCGCGCATTCGTGGTTCCACCGGGCCGGTCAGGCCGGGCCGGACGGCAGCTCGACGATCTGCGGCTCACGCTCGCGCAAGGCCGCGATGAGATCGCGGGTGTACTCGGGGGGCGCGGCGTGCACCGACAGCAGATTCGCCACCGCCCGGTAAGCCGCGAGATCGGCGTCCTTGTCCAGGTACAGCGCGCCGGTGAGTTGCTGGAGATACACGATGTCCGGCAGATCCGACTCGGCGAAACGCAGCATGGTGAACGCGCCGTCGGAGACCGCGGGGCCGCCGACGTGATCGGCGAGCACCTGCACGGTGATGTTCGGCGCGTCCGCGACCCGCAGCAGGTGGTCGAGCTGGGCCAACCACACCTGCGATCCTCCGATCCTGCGCCGCAGCGCCGCTTCCTCGACGATCAGCCACATCTGGGGTGGGTCCGGCCTGGTCAGGATCTCCTGGCGGCGCATCCGCAGGGCCACGCGCCGCTCGATCGACTCCTCGTCCTCGTGCGGATGAGCGAGCACGAACAGCGCGCGGGCGTACTCGGGGGTCTGCAGCAGTTCCGGAACGACCCGCGGCTCGTAGCAGCGGATCAACTGGGCGGCATGCTCCAGCCCGAGATAGGTGTCGAACCACTTCGGCAGCCAGTCGGCGTCGTGATGCCACCATCCCGAGGTGTTCGCCTGCTTGGCCAGCCGCTTGAACTCCGCGCACTCCTCCTCGTCGGTGACGCCGTACAGCGCGAGCAGGTCCACCAGATCCCGCTCCCGGAAGCCGGTACGCCCCAGTTCCAAGCGGCTGATCTTCGAGTGCGAGCCACGGATCGCCTCGCCCGCTTCCTCCAGTGAGATGCCGCACGCCTCACGCAGCCGACGCATCCGCCCGCCGAGGATCATCCGTAGGGCGGTCGGGCCGCCCTCGGCGGCGGGAGCCGTTCCACGAGCGATGGATTCGTTCTGAGGCCGCACTACCGAAGCACGCATGTACCGAGTCTCGCATGTGCGGTGCCCGCACTCCAGCACCGAACCCCACGAACGGCAGCGTATGCGCAGGTGTAAGCACATCCGCAAGATCATTTTCAAGGTCGCCGGGATGACTGCTCGTCACGCAGCCCGAGTACCGCCAGCAGCAACCATCGGTCCGGCAGCAGACGAACTACGGAAGGCAAAGCGACGAGTTGGCCGCGGGGCGCGCGGCGCTACCGAAAACCATTGCGGCCGAATAGTTCCGCTGCGCGACCCGCGCACCGAAGCGATGACCGCACGACCCGGTGCCCGCCGCCGCCGAATCCGGTGACGGCGGCCCGCTCGGTTCAGCGCAGCACTACGTCCGCCGTCGCGCGACCGAACAGCTTGCGGTCACCGCAGGTCGCGGTCAAGGCTATGGTGGCCGCGCGGCGCTGTGGGTCCAATTGCTTGACCCGACCGCGGAATTCGATCGCGCTCGCCCTGGTCGCCGGAACCGGGGCGAACCCGGCGAACCGCACCCCGTACCGCGTGACGGCGGCCGGATCACCGAGCCACGAGGTGAGATACCCGGCGCCGATGCCCATGGTCAGCAGTCCGTGCGACACCACGTCGGGCAGTCCGGCGCTACGCGCGACCACGTCGCTGAAGTGGATCGGGTTCGAATCACCGGAGACGCCTGCGTAATTCACCAGATCACCACGAGACAGCAGCACTGTTCGCGGGGCCAGTTCCATGCCGACGGACAGGTCCTCGAAAGCGGGGACGGTGCGGGGCGTGCGCGACTCGTCGGGGGGGTCCGCTTGCAACGCCTCGTCGAAGCTCTCGACCAGCCCGCCGTCGTCGCCGGACCCGCGCCCGGCCGCCGCGTTCGCACGGTCGGCGGCCGACTGCCCGGTCATGATCACGCCCTCGACCGCCGCGCGCAGATCGGCGGCGAGGTCCACCCCGGTCTGCGCCACCGCCGTGGTGTGCGCGGTCTGCAACACTTCCTTGTGCTGGTTGCTCAGCACGTTCCTGGTGACCATGAAGTCCTTGTCACCGAACTGCCGGAACGACTCGATGTAGGATTCGCACCGCACCTGGTCGCCCGCGACGATCGGCCGGTGCACCCGGATCGTCTGCTCCGTCTGCAGCACCTGGCCGAGGTCATACCCGGTGAGCACCGACTCGAACATCTTGCGCTGCATCAACATGAGCACGATCGACGAGAACGTCATCGGCGCGACGAGCCCGTCGAAGCCGAGTTCCGCCGCGGCGTCTTCGTACCGGTGGGCGGGATGGCCGTCCTGCAGCGCTCGCGCGAACTCCCGGATTTTCTCGCGCCCCACCTCGTATGAGTCGGTCAGGCGATATTGCCGCCCCACCAGTGCCTTGGCTTGTTCGGACGCGGTGGTCGTGATGTCGTTCATGTGCCTCTCTCGGGAATCCGCCGTCACCCCCGACCGGCCCGGCCCACCGTACCGAAGCCGCGACGACGCCGCAGGAGCGCCCTCGCCAGATCTGGGCATACCAACCGAAGGGCCGAAGGGGGACACAGTCTTGATCGCCATAGCGGGCACACCGCGTTACCGGATTCCCCCGAGCGCCGTCACACGGTCAGCACTCGTCGGGCGCAGGCACTCCCCGCAGCCTGTCGTCCAGCCAGATCATGGCTTCCGGATAACCGAGCGCACCGGCGATGATGTGCTCACCAAGCACACTGCGGTACACCGCGGGCACGCCGAGTCCGCACTGCTCCAGATAGAGATCGCGCGCGCCCTCGGCCGGGATCCAGAACTCCTGCTCGCCGTTGTAGACGTAGAGCGGAGTCGCCGACCGCATCCCGGCCATCTTCGTCACCCGATAGATGTCCGCGGCCAGCGCCGAATGCAGCGGATCGGGGAAATTCGCGGCGATGTCGATCGGCAGCATCAGCACGCCGATCGCTCCGAAGCTGCTGCCGCACATGTTCTTCACCGGCGAGGTGGCCACCCATCGGGCGAGATTGTTCATCCCGGCCAGGATCTCCGGCCGCTCGCGGCCGATGCCGAACACGGCACCCATGAATATCGCCGAGGCGAGGTTGCCGTTCATGCTGCGGGCCAGGATCTCGAAGTCGGCGGGCACGCCGCCCAGCGCCGCGCCTACGATCACGTCCGCCAATTCCGGTGCGTAGCCGTCGATCAGCTTCACCGCCCCGTGCGTCGCGATCGCGCCGCCGGAATATCCCGCCAGGCCGAACTTCGCGGCGCCGAACTCCTCCGGCAGCAGCCCGCGCACCGCCCGGATCGAGTCGAGTACGGCGTGCCCGGCCACGATGGGTTCGGCGTAGGCCATCGAAGGGCCCTCGTGGTCCGGGATCAGCACGGCGTACCCGCGCAGCGCCGCCAGATGCGTCGTAGGCGGCAGGAAGTCGGTGGTGCTGGTGTCGGGGTTGAGCCCGTGCGCGAGGGTGTATCCCGGCGTGCAGGTACGGCCGAGGGCATCGATGGGCAGGTTGTTCACCACCACCGGCCGCTGACCGGGCCCTGGCCACGGTGCGGCGGGAACGATCAGCGTCGCCGTGGCGTACGACGGTGCGCCGTGCGCGTCCGTCGTACGGTACTTCACCAGCAGCGCACGCTGGATCGGCAGCAGCAGCAACGGCGCGGCCGTCGCGCGCACGTCGCGGACCTCGATGACCTGTCCCTCGGCCGATTCGTCGAGATTCGCGGGCCGTAGGTCGAACATCGGGTCGCCGACGGCGGAGGGCAGCGTGGCCGAGCGCAGCGCGGCCAGCGACGGCGACAGCGTAGTCGCCTCGTGCGCAGGCGAAATCGGCTCCGGCAGCGGCGCGATCGGCGGCGGCGGGATCACCTGATCGATGAGTTGTTGTAGCGCGGGCAGCAACCCGCCCGGCGGCGGCGCGGGCGGCGGCTCTGCGGCGGCGGGGACGGCCAGGACCGAGCTGGCGGCGAGCAATGCCACAGCAATGGCACGCGAAATCTTCATGGCACACGCCTTCGGGTGCGAACGGCAACGTCGTCTGGCACCCGGGCGCACTGGCCTTCGACCCCCGAAATGTCCCCTGTCAGACCGGGAGCCAGGACGTCAGGCTACGTCAGCGCCCTGGACTGGACGCAGTAAAGCGTCCGAGTTGTGTTGTCGCGTATCCATATCGCAACAACCGGCCGAGACCCCTTTCCGAAGAGTGGGGTCCCGGCTCGGCCGTTCACGTATCGTCGCTCAGCAATTGCTCGGCGCCGGCTCCCCTCGGAAACGAGCGTCCAGCCAGTTCAGTGCCGCGGGAATACCGAGCACCGCCGCGGTCAAATGGTCCGGCACCGGGATCTCCTCGGTCTGCACCCTGGCGCCCGCCGAACACCATCGCTTGTCGGTGTTGACCACCGCGTCGATCGGGATAAGGCCGTCGATCGGCGAATGCCATTCGAACACCGGCGTCTTCGGCACGCCATCGTAGAGTTCGAGGCTGTTCTCCTCGACCACGGCGCGCGCGGTGTTGTCGGTGATCATCGAGGTCGTCTTGGCGAAGTCCAGCGCACCGTGACCCGCCCCCGTCGAGAGGATGTCATTGGTGCAGCTGTTGGCGATCTGCGCGCGAGCGGCCAGACCACGTTCGTTCAGCTGGTCGCTCAGCGGGAAGCGAGTCGGGTACTCCCGTTCCAGTCCGAACCCGGCGGCGAACGCCAGACCGAACACCGGGTGCGGGTTGAGCCCCAGCCCCTCGAGCATCTTCACCAGATTCATCGGCACGCCGCCCATGGCCGCGCCCGCGATGTCGAGTTCCGGCGCGTACTTCGGCTGCAGAGCCGCGGCCCACGCGGTGGCCATCCCGCCGCCGGAGTATCCGACCATCGCCACCGGGCTGCGCTGCACCCCGAGTTCGTTGACCTGCTTGACGGCGCGGATCCCGTCGAGCGTGATCTGCCCGCCGAGCTTCGCGGCGCCGTAGGCGAAATTCGGGCCGAGGTGGTCGGGCAGCGCGACGCTCCAGCCGCGCGCCAGCAGCACGTTCCAGCCGGGCGCTTCCCGCACGACGAGGTTCGGGTCGCCGGTGTAGAGCACCCGGGAGACCGAGCACTCCGAGCCGAGCCCGTTGATGATGTGCTGGAACGACAGCAGCGGACCGTCCGCGCGATGCGCCTTCGGCGTCAGCACCGTGGTGGTCGCCGCGATCGGTTTCCCCTCCGAACTCGTCGACCGGAATCGGATCACGGTCACCGTGGTCTCCGGGAAGATCGCCAGCGGCGGCATCACCCTGGTCGCGATCACGTCGCCGGGCTTGCGGTCGGCGATGTCCGCGGGCGTCGCGTAGAAGGGATCCGGATCGGGTTCGGGATACAGCGGCGCGCTGGTCGCCGCGCCGGCCATGCTCGCGATCAGCACCAGCCCCGCGGCCATCGCTCCGATCGCACGTGCGAGACGTCTTCGCCCCACTCCCCTACCCAACGAACGTGGGCGCTGACTCATCGACGTGTGCCTCCTGAATCGTCCGACGCTGTGCTCATCCTCGGCAACATCACCCGCGCTGGGTACCGCCCGACGCGATCATGTTGACAATTCACAAGTTTGGGTCGCCCGGGCTGTGCCCGCGATGCGCCCCGGCTGGTGACTGTACCCCACCACGCCGCGTCCGTTCTGTGACATTTCCAGCCGATAACCTGCAACATGTTCTCAGCAGTGGCGGCCCTTTACCGTCAGTCCTACCGGCGCGGCTGCCGCGCAGGCCGGAAGGAGACAGTGGCATGGACGGCACTGTGCGCAGACTCGCTGACCGCGACGACACCCGAGAACCGCCGACCCGGCGTATCACCGTCTACTTCGACGGGCCCACTCCCGAGGACGCGCTGGTCCTCGAATACGCGGCCACCAAAACCGAGGCGTGGGAGTTCACCTCGGCCGCCGCACACGCCGGGCTCACCGTCACCGTCGACGGCCAGGTCCGTCCCGGCCTGCGCAGGCTACCGTGCCATTCGCTCTGGCGCTGAGTGAGCGGGCTCAGGGCCGATCGAGCACGCCACGCAGGAAGTCGAGCGCGTCGGGAAACGCCTCGCGCGCCGCGCCGAGATGATCGCCGGGATACCAGTCCACCCGCAGATCGGTGCCCGCGCAGCGCAGCTCGGCGATCAGCTCGAGCGTCAGCGGCGCGGGCACCTCCAGATCCGTCAGCCCTTGACCGAGGTACAACGGCACCGAGTAGCCGCTCGTCGGCACCTTCAACATCGCGCGCACCGCGGCCAGCAGCGCGGGGTCGTCCAATGGCCGCGACAGCATGGCCCCGATGCCGATGCCGGACACCTGCGCGTCCGCCTCGGCGGCGCAGTCCGCTTCCACGATGCGCAGGACGTCCCGGCCCACCGGGGTCAGGTAGCCGTCGATGTCCAGCTCCGGCGCACTGGCGCGCAATCCGGCCAGCAGCATGCCGAAATAGGTCGTCGTCTTCTGCAGCGGCAGCCGCGGCAGCCAAGGCCCCGCCAGCGGGAACACCACGTCCAGATTCGACGGTGCGCCGGTCGCGGCCGCGCCGCGCAGATCGAGTTCCGGTGCGTCGCCGGGCGCGAGATGGGCAGTGAACAGCGCGGCGTGCCCGCCCTGCGACTGACCGAACACCGCCCAGCGGGTACCGAGCGAAGGGGCGACCGCCCGTGCCGCGCGCACGCCGTCGATGATGCTGCGGGCCTGGGCGGGACCGTCCAGATAGGGATGCACGCCGGGGGTGCCGAGTCCGACGTAGTCGGAGATCACCACCGCATAGCCCGCGCGCAGCAGATCCGGGTACACCGACGTCAGGTAGTAGTCCCGGGGTCGCAGCGTGAACGCGCACTCGTCGGCGATCCCGGAAGTGCCGTGCGCGTAGGCGACGATCGGCCAACCCCCTTGCGGCGGAGCGCCCTCGGGCAGATAGAGCACTCCGGTGCTCAGCATGGGCCCGCGCGGGCCACGCGACCGATACGTCAGCCGTTCGGCGGTCGTCGCCCCTGCCACGTGCAGACGGTCCGCCAGTTCCGCCAGGTCCGTCACGGTGCCGGGCGCCTCGTCCACCCCGGCGTCCGCGGGCCCGGCCAACGCGACCGTCACCGAGACCACGACGCCCGCCGCCCCCGCCATGAACCGTCCACACCGCACCGACCGACTATCCCCAGCCGCGGCCGCACCGGCAAGCCACCACAATCGGTGGCCCGGCCGGGCGACCTCGCCGGGACCGCCCGGGCTCGCTAGGCTCGGATGAGCACGCCGGAAACCGGTGCCGAGGAGAACACAGGAGGCTCGACCGTGGCGCAGCGGTACCCGTATCGCCTCGTCACCCGGCGCCGCGCCGCCGTACTGCTCGCGGCGGGGCTGCTGCCTCTGCCGATCGCCTGTGGAAACGATTCGCCCGATCCTTCGGCGGACACGACCACGACCGCAGGCACCACGACCACCACCGTACCGACCGCGCCGATATCGATACCGCAGGCCGCCGTGCCGTCCGTCGACCCCTACGCGGGACAGCCGCTGATCGATCACGTCGCCTGGACCGAAGCGATCGACGGACCCCGGCTGCTCGTCTTCCCGACGCAGGCCGGTCGGCGGACCACCTTTCCCGGCTCGGACGAACGGGCGTGGCAGGAGGTCGTGGCCGAGTCGGCGGACGCGGACGCACCGGGCATGCGCGATCAGTTCGTCTGCCACTGGGCGTGGGCCCGGCTGGTCCAGCCGGACAAGCCGAGCTGGAACCTGGAACCGTGGCGCCCGGCGGTGGGCTACCAGGCCACCGTCGAAGCGCGCTGTAATCCCGGCGGCCCCGAGCGCTGAGCGCGGGCGCCGCCCCGACCGGAAGGAGCGATCCATGCGCGTCGTCATCGCAGGCGGACACGGGAAGATCGCATTGCTGCTGGCCCCATTGCTCACCGCGAACGGCCACGAGGTCGCCGCCCTCATCCGCGACCCCGAGCACGCCGCCGACGTACGCGCCACCGGCGCCGAACCGGTGCTGTGCGATCTGGAGAAGGCGGGCACAGACGAGGTGGAGGACGTTGTAAAAGGCGGCGACGCGGCGGTTTTCGCCGCCGGCGCCGGGCAGGGCAGCGGCGTGGACCGGAAATACACCGTCGACCTGGGCGGCTCCGTCCGGCTGGCCGAGACCGCCGAGCGCACCGGAGTGCGCCGCTTCCTGCAGATCTCCACGATGGGCGCGGGGCAGCCGGTCGCTCCCGGTTCCGACGACGTGTGGGCGGCGTACATCGACGCGAAGACCAAGGCCGAAGACGATCTGCGCGAGAGAGATCTCGACTGGACCATTGTGCGCCCCGGCCGCCTGACCGACTCCCCCGGCACCGGTCTGGTGACTCTCGCGCCGGCCCCGGTCGGGCGCAGCGAGGTCCCGCGCGCCGATGTGGCCGCCGTACTGGCCGGACTGCTGCCCGCCGCGCCCGCATACGGGCTGACCCTCGAACTCGTCTCGGGTGACACTCCGATTAGCCAGGCAATTGCACATCTGACCGATTGAGCTGTCGCGCACCCCGCTACCGCCCTTGCCGATCGACCGCAACGGTCACGATGGGAGAACAACCGTGTTCAGTCGAATCGTCTCGATGAAGATCCGCCCCGGCTCCCGCGCCGAGTTCCTGGCAGCCATATCCCGCAGCGCCGACGCCTCCGTCCGGACCGAGCCCGGCTGTCTGCGCTTCGACATCTGCGCAGATCGGGTGGACCCCCACCGATTCTTTCTCTATCAGCTCTACACCGACGACGAGGCGGCGGAAGCACACCGTTTCACCGAACATTTTCTTGCTTGGCGGGCCGCGGCGGACCAATTCGTCGAGCCGGGTACACAGATCGATTACAGCACGGACGTCCTATTCGGCCGCGACTGAAATTTCGCGTCGGGCACCGTTTCCGCAAACTTCCGGCCGCGAAATACGCAGTGCGCACGTGCAATCGATCGTGCAGATGTGCTTGCATCTGAAAGGTACGGCGGCATAAACTCGGTCCCGCAACGCTTTACAGGGGACCACCAGGGGAGGCCGCGTGGGCGAGCCGAAGGCCGAAGCCGCCATGGGTTTGCCGCCGCCAGAAACAGGGGCATTCGAATGGAACATCCACTTACCGGCGGCCGGTTCGGATCAGCCGACACCGCACTGGCCGACCAGCCGGCGAACGGTAGACATATGAGCACATTATCGGCCCACAGCGGCCACACCGATACCGCATTTTCCCGAGAAACCGCCGTGGCATACGTGATCGATGCCGTCGAATCCACCGGGGCGGCGACTCGGCACGATTTCGATATCGACCGCATCGTCACCACCGCGCACGCGATGGCCGACGACTGGGATCTCGAGGCATTGCAGCCCGCTACATTCTGGCGAATCGCCTCCAGCTTCATCAAGCAGTAGATCGTCCCGCCGTCCGAGCCCGGCGGATAACGAAATTTTCGGCGGCTACCACCGCCGAGCGATTGGACAGCAAAGAAAAACCGAGCGGCCACCTCCGATTTGGGAGGTGGCCGCTCGGCGTATCGGGTCTTCGGCGGCGCCGAGACTACCGCGTGGCCTCAGCGCCCTTCGGCATACTTCTCCATGATCGCGATCGACTTGTCCGGGCGCTCGGCCTGCACACTGAGGCGGTCCATCACCGACAGGTACAACGCCAGGTCTTGCCGCCGCTCGAGATACAACGCGCTGGTCAACTGTTCGAGATACACGATGTCCGGCAGTTCGGCCTCGGCGAAACGCAGAATGCTGAAGGAGCTGCCCGCCGCGGCGTGCTCCCCCGCGGTGAACGGCAGCACCTGGATCGTCACATTGGGCAGCTTCGCCAGCCGGACCAGATGCAGCATCTGCTCTCGATGCACCTGCGCGCCACCGACGGGCCGCACCAACGCGGCCTCGTCGAGCACCGCCCACACCACCGGCGGGTCCGAGCGGAAGAGGATTTCCTGCCTGCGCTGACGCACCGCGACCCGCCGATCCGTGTCGGCGTCCTCGTACCCGAGCGATACGACCGCCCGGGCGTATTCGGGCGTTTGCAGCAGTCCGGGAACAAGATGCGACTCGTAGGTGCGGATCTTGCTCGCGGCCTGTTCCAGGCCGAGGTAGGTGCCGAACCACTGCGGCAGCAGGTCGCTGTAGCGATGCCACCAGCCGGGCTCGTTGGCCTGCCTGGCCAACTCGAGGAACGACTCGCGCTCCTCGGCGTCGTGAACGCCGTAAAGGGTCAGCAGGTCGCGGATGTCGCGTTCCTTGAAGCCGGTACGGCCCAACTCGAGACGACTGATCTTGGCGTGCGATCCCCGGATCGCATCACCCGCCGCTTCACGGGTGATGCCCTTCTTCTCCCGAAGCTTGCGCAGCTGGCCGCCCAATGCGATGCGTAGCACGGTCGGACCACGTTCCGCGACAACGGATTGCACATGACCATCGTCATCGGGTTCAGCGATCATCGAGTTCGTCTCCGATACTCCGGGGGTTGCCCACAGTGTGTCACAACCACCTGTCGCGAGACACACCGCACCGACCGCCAATGTTACCGCTCAGCTAGTCAAATAGTCGAACTCCCCGGCCTTCGCGCCGCGGACGAACGCGTCGATCTCCGGACGCGTGTAGATCAAGACCCCGCCTTCCGGGTCCCGCGAGTTACGTACTGCCACCTGGCCGTTGGCCGTTTCGGCCACCTCGACGCAGTTGCCGCTCGGATTACTGAAGGAACTCTTTCGCCAAGTTCCGATGATCTCGTTGGTGGATGTATCCGACATCTTCCCCACTCCTCCGTTACCGCAGTCAGGCGATTCGGTTCGTGCAGATGCACGTTCAAACGTTCTTGCATCTGCACCGACACCGGACGATAGCACGAAGTTCGCCCCCTGTGCGCCCACGGATCGGCGTCATCCGGCGACAGATGTGAAACACGATCACCTCGACCCGGAAACACCGAGATCAGCTCGCCGATCCACCCCTCTGGACGCGCGCGAATCTTGTACTGTCACAGTGCACATCGGATGTACCAGTCATTCGCGACAACCCCACGCACCCACCTGCACGGCAGTGCCGCGGACCCGTTTCTGCCTAGGAGTACAACCCCATGACCGAAGACCACAGCCCCCTCATCCGAACCGACATACCCCACTCCGCGCGCATCTGGAACTACTGGATGGGCGGCAAGGACTATTACGAGATCGACCGCATCGCAGGCGATGCCGGGATCGAGGTGGATCCGGACATCACCACCATGGCGGTGCAGTCGCGCCAGTTCCTCATCCGCGCGGTGCGCTACCTCGCCGGGGAGCAGGGCATCCGCCAGTTCCTCGACATCGGGACCGGCCTGCCCACGATGCAGAACACCCATGAGGTCGCCCAGAGCGTCGCGCCGGAGTCCCGGATCGTGTACGTGGACAACGATCCGCTGGTGCTCACGCACGCGCGGGCGCTGCTCACTTCCACCACGCCGGAGGGCGTCACCACCTACATCGACGCCGACTACCACGATCCCGAGCGGATCATCACCGACGCCAAGCACGTCCTGAACTTCAACGAGCCCATCGCCGTGATGTTCATGGGCGTGCTCGGCCACGCCAAGACCTACGACGAGCTGCTGCGCATCGTGCGCACCGTGCTGGACGCCGTGCCGTCGGGCAGCTACCTGGTGATGTGGGACGGCACCGACGACAGCAAGGCGTATGTCACCTTGTGCGAGAACTACACCGGCACCGGTGGCACTCCTTATGTCCCCCGCCCGCAGGCTCAGATCAAGGCCGTCTTCGACGGTCTGGAGTTGGTCGAGCCGGGCTTCGTGTCCATCACGCAGTGGCGCTCGGGCGCCACGGAGGTGGGCGAGTCCCGTCCGATCTCCGCCTATGGCGCGGTCGCGCGCAAGCCGTAAGGCCCCTGAACGCCAAACCGCAAGCGGCACAGCGGCGGTCGCCGGTCACCACCGGCGGCCGCCGCCGGTTTTTTCTCCGACCGATCGTGCAGATGTACTTGCATTTGCAAGCGACGGAGGAATAGACTCGAACTCGAAATCGGGGAGGTACGCAGGGAGTTCGAGTCTGCGCTACCAGTACGTCGGCCTCCCCGCCGCACGTCGGACGCGAGGGGTAGTCGAATGATCGAGCCATTTCGAACTTCCCCCCGGGTTGCCGTCATCGACGGCGCCGGCGCCGAGCCCTTCCGCCAGTACCCTGCGCCCGAGTTCGCCGCGACGGATTGCAGTGTGGAGCCCCGCGGCCTCACCTACCGGCAGGCCCGCGACATCCTCTACGCCCATGAGGTCCACGGTCCGCAGTGCAGGCAGTGGCTGGCGGCAGCCGCGTATCTGTCAGCCGGGCTGGACGACGAATAACAGGCCACATCCCGGCGCGCGAGTGCCTCGCCGCTTCGTAAACCCTGCTCCAGCACCGTAATCCGGGCCGCGCGCTGCGCGTCCGTCATCGGGTCACTACGGAATGCGGAGCGATCCCAAGCGATCTCACAGATCACTCCCGGTCCACACAGCCCTTTCGTATAGTGATCGATCGACTCGGGCGCGATGTCTCGCACGCCCGACGTGGCATTGGGGAGCGAACTCGTCATGACCTACTCCGCGTTGGATCTGTCCGCCGACTCGTCCGACCCGGTGCTGGAAATCGGTGGACAGCCGGCTTCGGTGCCTTTGCAGAACACCGACAGCGTGGCCTCGCACATGGTCGGATATTTCGAGAACGTCATGGCGCCCTGCCGCACCCTGCCCGGCGAGCAGATCCGCGGTGACGTCACGAAGCTCACCCGCAGCTGCCTGAACCTCGCCGCAGAGATGTTCGACCGGCGAACCGTGCCGGACGAGGAGCAACTCGGCCCGGTGCGCGCGGCCGCCGCCCGCTGGGCGCGCGAGGGCGTGCCGTTGAGCACCATCCTGCGCGCCTACCACGAAGGATTGCGCATCGCCTTCGGTCTGGTCACCGCGCCCGCCGAGGCCGACGACGTCGAGGAGGTGCTGGTCGCCGCCGATCTGCTCCTCGAACTGCTCGAGGCGATCACCGCGGCGGTGTCCGATGCCTACGTCGACGAACAGCACCTGGTCGCCAAGGAGCATCAGACGGCGGCGCAGACGCTCGCCTCGGCGCTGCTGAGCGGGCGCGGCAGCTCGGCTCTGGCCCGCCAGACGGGTATTCCGATCGCGGAGGCGTATCAGGTTGTCGCCCTGTCGATTCCGGAGCATCCGGACGAGCGCGATCCGCGCGTCGACGGGAACGTCGCCGCGCGCCGGAAACTGCGACGGCTACAGTCCGAGCTGGCCACCGTGTTCGCCTCCCGCGCGCTCGCGCTGCTCAGCGCCAAGGGCGGCACACTGCTCATCCCGTCGGGCGACGAGGCCGAGACCGTCCTCACGGCCGCCACGCTCGAGCTGCTCGCCGTCGCCGCCGAGGTCCCGCTCACCGCGACCGTGGTGCCGACCGACACCGATCAGATCCCCGAATCGGCCGATCAGGCACACGAGCTGCTCAATCTCGTGCGCGTCGGCGTCCGGCCGCCCGGTCTCTACCAGATGTCGGATCTGGCGGTGGAGTATCAGCTCACCCGCAGCGGCCCGGCCACGCGCCGGATCGCGACCATCCTCGACCCGCTCGACGCCCATCCCGAGCTGTTCGACACCATGCGCGCCTACCTGGGCAACGACATGAACCGGCAGCTCACCGCGCGCCAGCTCTTCGTGCACCCGAACACCGTCGACTACCGCCTGCGCCGCATCGCCCAGCTCACCTCGATCGACCTGGCGACCTCGGCGGGCATCTCACAGGCGGCGATCGCCCTGCTGGCCCGGGATCTGGACCGCAGCGTCGCCCGTCGCCTGTGACGTCCGCGCCGTGACCTGATCGTGGCCTGTAACGGATTCGTGCTGGTCACCGGACCGTGAACTTGCGATCCTGGTAGTGCCGCGACGTCTGGATGGTGAAATATGCGAATTTCGGAGATCCTGCACAGAAAAGGCAGCGACGTGGCCACGGTCGCGCCCGATACGACGGTACGCACACTGCTCGCCACGCTGGCCGAGCGGAACATCGGCGCTGTCGTCGTCTCCCCCGACGGCAACACGATCGCGGGCATCGTCTCCGAGCGCGACGTGGTACGCAGTCTGCACGCGTGGGGCGCGGACCTGCTGGACATGCCGGTCTCGGCGATCATGACCTCCGCGGTGCGCACCTGCGCGCCCGAGGACCGGGTCGACGGCCTGCGCCGCACCATGACCGACCACCGCATCCGGCATCTGCCGGTGGTGCACGAGGGCAGGCTGGTCGGCATCGTGAGCATCGGCGATGTGGTCAAGAGCGCGATCTCGGAATTGGCGGACGAACGCGAACACCTCGTGGAGTACCTGCAGGGCAGATATTAGAGCTCGCTGAGGTTCCCCAGATCGGCCGAGAGCCAGTGCTCCGGCCGCAGGAATACGGCGACCTGCTCACCGTAGGCCTCGGCCGCCTTCAGGTAGGTGTCCACCGATTCGGCGGGTACGTACCGCGCGGCCATTTCACGGTGCATCTCGTCGGTCATCGGGGTGATCCGGGTGACCGGGCCCTCCACGCTCACGTAGCGGACCGTGGGTTCGGCCTGCTGCACCATCAGACCGAACCGGCCGGTCTCCCGGATGTAGCGCATCTTCTGCGACTCCGGGCCGGTCAGGATCCAGACCTCGTCACCGGGACTGTATTGGTACCAGATCGGGACGGTGAGCGGGCCACGACCGGTGCCCGCGGCCACCGAGAACGCCGCGATATGCGGCTGCGCAAGGAACTCTTGACGCTCTTGCAGGGTCAGAGGCATACGTTCCAGGCTAGTCGTGAAAGCCTTTGTCCACGACAAAACTTCGAAGTCCGTATCGAAAATGCGTATCGTGGGTGACGTCCGAGTTACCGGTGGGAAGGGAGCGTCACGTTGCGGTCCCCCACCCCGAGATCGCCGGTGACGCGGACGGAGGAGATTCCCCGGCCGCCGGAAATCCCGACGTTCGCGCCCGCTGCGGTGCGGTCGCTGTTCCCGGCCCTCGCCGGCGCCTCCGAGGTCTATTTGGACAGCGCCGCCACCACGCAGAAGCCGCTGCCGGTGATCGAGACCATTCAGCGCTACCACAGCAACAACACCGCCAACGCAGGCCGCGGCACCTACCCCTGGGCCACCGGTCTCACGGCTCGGATCGCCCGCGTCCGCGAACACGCCGCCGCGTTCATCGGCGCCGAGCATCCGGACGAGGTGGTCTTCACCGCGGGCGCCACCGCCGCACTCAACGCCGTCGCGCTGTCGTGGGGTCTGACGGCGCTCGCCGACGGCGACGAGATCCTCTACAACGCAAGCGATCACGCGTCGAACGTGTACCCGTGGCAGCACTTGCGCGGGCTGCTCGCCCGGTTCGGACGCCGCATCCACCTCGTTCCCTACCGGGTGACCGCTGCGGGCGAGGCGGACACCGACGACATCCTGGCCAAGATCACCCCGCGCACCCGGCTGATCACGACCGGGCATCTGCACCATGTCTTCGGCGGTCTGAGCACTCTCGAGGAACTGCGCGGCCGGATCGATCCGGCGATCCTGCTGTGCTTCGACTGCTCGCAGAGCGGCGGCCATCTTCCGGTCGACGTCACCGCGCTCGGTGCGGATTTCGCGATCTTCGCCGCGCACAAGATGTTCGGTGCGCCCGGCACCGGGATCCTCTACTGTCACCGGCGTGTGCACGACCGGTTGACGCCGTTCCTGCCCGGGGGCAACTCCGGCGTCGAACCGGGTCCCGGCGGGCTGCGCCCGGGGCCGATGCCGTCGCTGCTGGAAGGCGGAACGCCCGACATTCCTGGCATCCTCGCCCTCGGCAGTGCGCTGGAGGTGCTGGAATCGTTCGGACTCGACGCCGTCGCCGCGCACAATCGCGCCCTGACCCTGCGGCTGATCGACGGGCTGCGACCGGTTCCCGGCCTGGAGTTCCTGCCCGGCCCGGCGCACGCGACCTGCGAGGTCGGCTACGGCATCGTCTCCTTCACCCTGGAGGGGATCTCGGCCGCCGACGCGGGATTCGTCCTGAGCGAGTTCGGTTTCCTGGTGCGCACCGGTGCGCACTGCGTCCCCGCCGAATCCGACGGCGCGGGCTCGGTGCGGGTCAGCACGCACATCTACAACACGCCCGACGAGATCGACCGGTTCGTCGCGTGCGTGCGAACCATCGCCGAGGAGGTCACGTGAGTAACGACATCCCCCGCTACGACCGGCGGGCCGCGTCCAGGGTGCTGGCCGACTTGGCGCAGCCAGGGCTGTTCACCGAACCGGTACCCGCTCCCCGACATCGGCGATTCGAATACGCCTGTACGGCCTTGGGTCTCGAGCCGGACAGCCATCTCACCTACTCGCAGCGGCTGTATCTGGAGCGGTTCATGCGGCCGTGCCGCGCGGACCAGGTGACGAGCGCGACGCATCGGATCGCGTGGACCGACAGCGCGGGCATCCCGAATACCGGGCACTTCCGTGCCGGTGGTCTCGGCCCGTCGGTGCCGATCGCGACGCGCGAGACGGTCCTGGCGTTGTGGCGCCAATTGGACGCCGACGCCGATTTCGCCGCGCGGGTCGCGGCGCTCGGACCTCGCGAACACGCCGTATTGGCCGGCACGACCACCGACCACGATCCGCGCGACATCTTCCGGGTCGGCATCGAGGCGGCGGGGCGCGTGCTGGCCCAGCACGCGTTGCTGGCGGACGCGACCCCCTACCGCGACGCCGCCGAATTCGCCGAAGGGCTCCGCGTTTCCGGAATCTTCGCCGCGGTCGCCACGCGATGGTTCTGGGAATTGCAGGCCTCGACCTACCGGCGGGGCATGATCCCGGTGACGCTGGTCGCGCAACCCGACGGCACCGTCCGCTATTCGGCGGAGACGGTGGCGACCCTGCGCGCGATGAAGGACGCCACCATCGCCGACGCGCACGCCGTGATGGAGCGCGCCACCACGGCCGAAGGCCTCACGGTGGCCGAGGCGATCGCCAAGTACCACGACGACCTCGACCTGATCTCCCGGCAATACGCCCTGCTGCCCGAGGGCAGCCATCCGGCCTGCCCGGCCGCCACGCCACACCAGCTCGACAGCGGGCATTTCAGTCTCCTCCCGCTGCTGGTCGACCGATTCGTCGCGACGTTCACCGAGATCGCGGGCCGCTGCGCGGTCACCGAGGTGAGCGCCGAACTCGACGAGGCGACCGCCGACCGGGTCGCGACCGCCGAGGACCAGGTGTTCTACGTGCCCGACATGACCTGCAAGCACTGCGTCCGCACGATCGGCGGAGTGCTGGAGTCGATGGACATCCGCGTGGTCGAGATCGACCTGGACAGCAAACGGGTGGTGGCCGAGTTCCGCAGCCCGCGCAATCGGGCCCGTGCGTTCGAGGCGATCCGGGACGGCGGCTACAACCCGGTCGCGCAGCGGCCGGACGACGCGCCGCGGGCGTCGGCCACCGAGCCGTCGGAAGCCGCCGTATGACGCCGTGGCCGCCGGCGCTGCCCGCGAAGCTCCACCCGATCGTCCGCGCTTTTCTCGACACTCCCGGCCTCCCGACGCAAACGCTGACGAGATTCGGATCGCCCGCGCATCTGGTATTCCCGCAGGTGTATTCGGAGAATCTCCTGCGCCTGCGTTCCGTGCTGGAGCGGAGCCTTCCCGGCCACCGGATCTGTTACGCGCACAAGGTGAACCAGTCTCGCGCGTTCGTCCGTACCGCCGAACGCGAGGGCATCGCCGTCGACGTCGCCTCACCGCACGAACTGTCCAGCGCCCGCGCCGCCGGGTTCGATCCGGCGCGCATCGAGGTCACCGGCCCGAAAGGGGAAGCCTTCCTGCGTGAACTCGTCGACCGAGGGGTCACGATCAACGTGGACAACCTCTGGGAGCTGGGCCGCATCGCGGAACTGGCCGGAACGCAAGCGGAAGTGCCTGTGCTACTGCGAATTTCCGGATTCGACGCGGGACAGGTGAGCCGGTTCGGGATACCGCTCGCGCATGTCGGGCAGGCATTCGATCTGCTGTCGGCGCGGCGCGGGCGGATCGCCTTCCTCGGCTTCGCCTTTCACCTCGACTCCGGCGACCTCGGTGAGCGCGTCCGGGCGATCGACACCTGCCTGCGACTGATCGAGCGCGCCTACGATCACGGGCTCACCCCGTCGGTGCTCGACATCGGCGGCGGCTTCCGGCAGGTGTTCACCGCCGACGCCGAGCGGTTCGACGCCTACGTGCTCGCGCTGCGCGAATCGCTGCTCGGCCGTGGGGAGCCGATGACCTGGGGCAGCAACACCTTCGGCTACCACGTCGCGGGCGGGGCCGTGCACGGCACACCGGTGTTCCACAAGTACGCCAACACCATCGCCGCCGACCGCATGCTCGCCGATCTGCTCGACGCTCCGCTGGAGCGGCACGGCGGACGCACGGTGGCGCAGGTGGCGGGCGACAATCTGCTGGAGATGTGGCTGGAGCCGGGCAAGGCGCTGGTAGATCACGCGGGTATCACGGTGGCCACAGTCGAGTTCGTCAAGGAGGTCGCCGACGGCAGCGTGCTGGTGCACGTCGACCTCAGCCGCGATTCGGTGACGCCCGCCGATCAGGAGGTCATGGTCGACCCGATCCTCCTGCCCGGCGATGACGCGACCGCGGGCGACCGCGACAGGGGTCCGGTCGGCGTCTACCTCGCCGGGCGGCTGTGCCTGGAGCGCGATCTGATCACCAACCACAAGGTGTGGCTGCCCGCGCGGCCCCGGCCGGGCGATTCGGTGGTGTTCCCGAATACCGCCGCCTATCACATGGACCTGTCCGCCGCGACGGCCTCCATGCATCCCCTGCCCGCGAAACTCGCGGTCACCCGGACGCCCGACGGGTTCCGGGTCGTGCACGACGCCGACTACGAGCCCGATTTCCCCGTCGAGTCTTCCCGGCCGCGTCACATCGCGCCGCACGCCACCGACCTCGTCAACCGTCCGGTCCGATCCGTCGAGGCCCCCTGATGCGATACGACCACATCACCGAACTCATCGGCAACACGCCGCTGCTGCGGCTCGACCCCGCGGTGCACGGGCTGGCGAATGTCGAACTCTACGCGAAACTGGAGTCGCACAACCCGTTCGGTTCGGTGAAGGACCGGGTGGCCTGGGCGATGCTGCGCGACGACCTGGCGCGAATCCGCGCCGAGGGCCGGACACTCATCGAGGCGTCCAGCGGTAACACGGCCAAAGCGCTGCGCGTCCTCGGCGCGATGTACGGGATCGACCTGCGCGCGGTGACCAACCGGATCAAAGTGGGCGAGGTCCGTGATCTGCTGCAGCTGTTAGGCACCGAGATCGTGGAACTGCCCGGCCTCTCCGAGTGCCCGGACCCGACGACGCCGAACGACGTCTACTCGGTGATCGAGGCGACCATGGCCCAGCAGCCCGCTACGTACCGGCATCTGTCGCAGTACACCAACGAGAAGAACATCGAGGCGCACCACCACGGCACCGGCCGGGAGATCCACGAGGACCTGGCCGCCGATGGCATCACCAGGATCGATTATCTGATCGGCGGGCTCGGCACCACCGGTTCCACCAGGGGGACCGCTACCTACCTGCGCAAGCACAATCCCGAATTGCGCACCGTCGCAGTGGTTTCGGAGCGATCGGACTTCATTCCCGGCATCCGTTCGGAGAGCGAGATGTGGGACGTCGGGCTGTTCCAGCCGGAATTCTACGACCGGATCGTGACCGTGACGGCGGGCGACGCCGTGGACGCGACGCTGCGCCTGGCGAGCGGATACGGGGTCCTGGCCGGGCCGACCAGCGGTGCGAGTTACGCCGCCGCGCTGGAGACGCTCGGCGCGCTCGATGTGTCCGCGAGGGATCCGGACGATCCGCTCGTGGCGGTGTTCATCGTCTGCGATCGCCTCGAACCGTACCTGTCGTACATCAAGAAGCGCAGGCCGGAACGGTTCGGGCGCGCCGAACGCGAAGCGGCCCCGACCGCGGAGGAGCTGGCGGCGGTGCCGCGGCTGTCGCCCGAGCAGCTCGCCGAGCTGGACCGGACCGGACGCCCGACCATCGTGGACAGCCGTGGCGCCATGGCCTATCGGATCGGGCACGTCCCCGGCGCGTTGAACATCCGCGACGACCAGCTCGACGACATGTTCGGGCACGGCATCCCGTTCCCGCGCTCGCGCCCCGTCGTCTTCGTCTGCCCCGTCGGTGAACTGTCGGTGCGGTTCGCCGCACGGGCCAGGCGAGCCGGCTACGACGCCACCAGCTTGGCCGGTGGCGTGGTCGCCTGGCGCGATGCGGGGTTGCCGCTGGAACGAGGCTGATCGCCCGCGGGCTCACCGCCGCCCGGCGGACAAGTCCGTCAGCAACGGGGTAACCGGACCACGGTAACCGGCGGCCAGGAGTTCGACTGTGGCGGTGAACAATTCGGTGAAAGCGACCGCGGTTCCCCGCTCGAACAGCGCGGCCGGGTAGATGAATACGCCGTCGATGCCCGCGGGCGCACCGAGCCGGTCGTACCGGTCGACGAGACCGAATTCGAGGTCGTGCTTGGCGCGGACGATTCCGGTGTCGACCTCGGTGATGCTCACCCCGCCGGAAGCGTCCGCCGCGGGCTGGGCGGCCGCGCCGCGCTGGAGGATGAGCGTCGCTTGGAACAGCGGGTAGGCCGCGTCCTGCAGCAGGCAGCGCTTCAGCCGCTGGCCGGGTGTATCGGGATGAGCGAAGGCGGCCAGCGCCACCCCGCGCACCTGATCGAGCAGTTCCTCCGCGTCGGCGGCGCGGTCGAGCCGGACGCGCATCAGCACGTCGTCGGCGAAGTTGCCCACCAGGTCGTCGAGCAGCCGGTGATCGCGGCCCGCGACCGCGGTGGCCACCGTCACGTCGGCGCTGCCGGAGAAAGCGCCGACGGCCACCGCGAACGCGGTCTGCAACACCATGAACAGGCTGGCTCGCGCCGCGCACGCCCGATCGAGCAGCGCACGGTGCACACCGGCGGCGAACGCGACCGGTACGACGGCGCCCGCGCTCGCACCGCCTCGGCGGATGGCACGAGGCCGGACGCAGGGGAAATCGAGCACCGGCGGCCGACCGGCCAGGGTGTTGGCCCAGTACCGCAACTGCTGCGTGGCGCGGCTCCATTCGTCGGAGTAGTCACCGAGCTGGGCGTGCTTCCACAAGGTGTAGTCCGCGTAGTCGATCGGCAGCGGCGGCCAGTCCGGCGCGGCTCCGTCCTGTCCGGCGAGGTAGGCAGTGCCGAGATCGCGCAGCAGCGGGGCCACTGACCGCCCGTCGATCGAGATGTGGTGCACGACCAGCACCAGCACCACCTCGTGCGGTCCGAGCACGCACAGCCGGGCGCGCAGCGGCAGGTCGGTCTCCAGATCGAACTCGATCGCGGCGAATTCCGCGATATGCCTCGGCAATTCGGCTTCGGTGGCCAGGACGACGTCGGTCCGCCCCCCGGCCTCGTCCGCGGGGACGATCACCTGGGCCGGGCCCGAGGCGGTCCTCGGGTAACGGGTGCGCAGCGGTTCGTGCCGGGCGACGACGTCGTCGATCGCGGCGACGATCCCCTCGGGCCGCAGTGCCGGTCCGGACAGTCGCACCGCGCGAGTCACATTCCAGTCACTCGAGTTCCCGGCCCGCGCGGCGTGCCACATCCGTTCCTGCGCGGGGGCGAGCGGGATGTGCGCCGGACGCGGCCCACGGGCCAGCGGCAGCGGCCGCCGCGGCGGCGGGAGAGGCCGAACCGCCGGTCGTACGGGGCGCATCCCCGCATGCCCGAGTACGTGACCGATTCCTTCGGACGAGATCGCCGCAGCGGAGTTGTGCACGCGCCGTCACCTCCACTACCGAACCACCGAGCAACCCAGGCAAGGTAACCAGGTCGAGTAAACCGTCAGTTACCGCACCGTGACGGCGCGGAATCCAGTTCGGCAAGACCGGGGAGGGCGGGGCGGGTGCGCGCGGCGCCGGGGCGCGCCGCCAGGCACTATCGTTGGGCCGTGCAGACAGGTCAGGACGCAGACGACGACGGGGGCCCACGGATCTGGGGTGGGACGACGCTCACCGAGCGCAGGGAGACGCGGCGGGCGGCGCTGTTGGAAGCGGCGCTCGATCTGATCGGCGAGTCGGGCGCGAGCGGGGTCACCATGCGGGCGGTGTGCCGTAAGGCCAATCTCACCGACCGCTACTTCTACGAAAGCTTCGCCAGCCGCGACGAGCTGCTCGACGTGCTCTACCGTCAGGTCGCCGAGGAATTCCTCGAACCCATGACGGCCTTCGCCGCCACCGACGACCCGTCCCGCGATCGCGCGCTGTCGGAGATCCTGGTGGACAAGGTGCTCGCCGACCCGCGCAAATCCCGGCTGTTCCTGGTCGAGCCGTATTCCAGCACCGGGCTCGGGCAGACCACCTTCGCGGTGATGCCGGTCTTCACCCGGATCATGCAGGACCATCTGTTCGGCCACATCGACGATCCGGTCAAGCGCAGGCTGGCGGCGGTGACCATGGCCAGCGGGAACGCGGGCATGTTCTCGGCATGGCTGAACGGCTCGCTGCGCGCCACCCGCGAGCAGATCATCGAGCACTGCCTCGCGATGCTCACGGTGTACCGCTCGCTCTACCGTCCCTGACCGCCCCGCGCGTCACCCGGTGCGGCCGGACGGTAGGTCCCCGGACCGGCCCCGCCAGTACGCCAGCGTGTTCTGCGTCCGAATGGTGGCGCCGTGACTGGGGCCGAGAGCGCGCAACTCCGCGACCAGCAACACCTCCAGTTCCGCGACGGCGCGGGTCAGGTCGCCGTGCCGGGCGCGGCAGCCCGCGAGTTCGTTGCGGGTGTCGAAGGTGTCCGGATGGTCCGGGCCGAGCACGCGCAACCGGTCGCCGAGCAGTTTCTCCAGGTCGGTGATCGCGCCCGCGAGATCGCCGCTGTCGGCGCGGTAGGCGGCCAGTTTGCCGCGGGTGAGCAGCGTGTCGGGGTGGTCCGGTCCGAGCACCCGTAGACGATCGTCGAGCAGTCGGGTGAACTCCGCGCCCGCCCCGGACAGATCACCGCTGCGCGCGCGGAACGCCGCGAGGTTGTTGCGCGCGCCGAGCGTATTGGGATGGTCGGCGCCGAAGACGCGCAGATAGTCGGCTACCAACTGCTCGAATTCGGCCCGTGCGCCTGCGAGATCGCCGCTTGCCGCCCGCCAGTACGCGAGGCTGTTGCGGGTGCGCAAGGTGTCCGGGTGATCGGCGCCGAGCACGCGGGCGCGGTCGGCGCGCAGCTGTTCGAACCGGTCGATCGCCCCGGCGAAATCGCCGACGTCGCCGCGATTGGACGCCAGGTTGTTCCTGGTGCGCAGGGTTTCGGGATGGTCGGGCCCGAGCAGGCGCAGCCGGTCGGCGAGCAGATGCTCGAACTCCTCGCCAGCGCCGGAGTAGTCGCCGCAGCGGGCGCGGTAGCTCGCCAGCTTGTCGCGGGTGTCCGAGGTGGCCGGATCGTCGGGTCCGAACACCCGCAACCGGTCGGCGAGCAACTGTTCGAAATCGGCGACGGCGCCGACCAGGTCGCCGCTCTCGGCGCGGTGATATGCCCACCGTTCCCGCGTGATGAAGGTGTCGGGATGGTCCGGTCCCAGTGACTCGGCGAAGTCGGGCGTCCACGCCGCCCACAGGTCGCGGTCGTCGGCCGACCTGCCGGTTTCCAGTTTCTCCAGGAAGTCGATGGCCAAGGCGGCATCGCCGTAGGCCAGGCAGTGGCGTACGGCCGCGCCGCGCGCGTAGTCCGCGGCCCGGTCGCCTCCGTCGGCCTGGATCGCCGCGACCAGGGCGCGGTGGGCGTCCGGGATGCGCACGCCGAGGCGGTGGCATTCCGCGCCCAGCGCGGGCAGGAACGCGCTGTGGGTCACGCCGAGCGACTCGCGAACGGTGCCGGGATGACTGCGGGTGACCAGGGTGCCGAGATTCACGGCGATGTCGCGGACCCGGGCGGCGCTGAGGTCGACGCCGAGCGACAACAGCGCCGAATCCAAGAGCTCCAGCGGCAACACCGGCCCGACACCCGCCGCGACCAGCACACCGAGCAGAGCCGCTGTGTCACCGGTGGTTTCGGGATCGAGCCCGCGCAGCGCCGTCTCGACCCGCAGCGCGATGATCCGGTCGAGGCCGATCCCGGAGGCCACCGCGCCGTCGGTCAATCCCGAAGCGACCTCCAGCAGGATGCCTGCGAGCAGCCAGCCACCCGCCACCACCCGCGAACCGCTCGCGTCCGTGGGGGTCTCCGCCAGCAGCCGCTGGATCCAGCCGATCCAGTCGACCGGGCCCAGCGGCGCCGTGCCGCGCGCGGAATCCACCACGGCGGCGATGTCGTCGGCCGCCGGTTCGGCGATATCGATGCGGTACATGTGCGCCAGCCCCGGATCGTCCTCCACGCCGGTGCCGGGCCGGATGCCGACGATCACGCGCTCGTGCCGAAGATCCTCGCGGCCGGTCAGATCGGCGATCGCGGCCACGAGCAACCGCCTGGTCCCCTCCTGCGGCTGGTTCAGTCCGTCGAACACCAGGGTGACCCGGCGGCCCGCCGTGGACAGCCGCGCCAACGGGCGGCGGACCAGGATGTCGAAGATGTCGAACTCGTCCCTGGGCCGGTGCGCCCTGGCCGCGCGCGCCGCCTCACGGAAGCCGGGCACGCGCGCGTCGAGCTGCGCGGCCAGCTCAGCGGCCACGGACTCCACCGAACTGTTCACCGTCAGGAACACCGCGGCGGTGATGTAGTCGGGGGTGACGGCGAGCCCGTCGACCAGGCTGGGGCGGATCAGCATCGCCAGCAGCGTGGACTTGCCCACGCCCGCCGGACCCAGCACCGCACGCAGCCGGTGGCTGCCCGCGTCGACGATCGCGTCGAGACGCTCGCGCACATCGGGCGTCAGCAGCAGACGCCGGGTGAGCTGGTCGACGAATCCGGCCGCGGAGCGTCCGCTCACCGCGTCGCGGTGGCGCGCGGTGTTCGGCACCAGCCACAGCCCCGGGTCGACGCCCTGTGCCGGGGACACCGCGCCGGAACTGAACGACAGATGCTGCGGCTGTTGATGGGTGCACTGCACGGCGATCGGATCGACCAGGTCCGAGGGCAGCAGGTTCTCCCCGCGCAGCGGCAGGCCCAGGTCGAAGGTGGCGAGCATGGTGCGGGTGAAGCATCCGGAATACGCGGGCCCGTCGCCCGAGGCGACCAGCAGTTCCATCCGGCCGCCCGACTGCGCCAGCAGATCGGTCCACCGGCGCGCGGCCCCTTGGACGCCCTGCCCCGCCTCGCAGGCGTCGACGAGCAGCACGAGCCCGTCCAGCGCGGCGCGGTCGAGCCGCTCGCGGATCTCTTGGGTCAGGTGAAACGCGTTGTGCGAGGTGGGATCAGCGGGTGAATCGTGGCCGAGCAGGTAGAAGTCCTCGGCGCTGGTCGCCACGCCGTGACCGATGAAGCCGAGCAGCAGGGTGGCCTGCCGCTGCGATGCCGCCGTGAAGGCAGCGTCGACGGCCTCGAGCAGTTGCGCGGCAGTGGGATTCAGCACCGGGCCGTCCAGCTCGATGGCGGGCCGCCACCCGCCCGCTTCGGTCAGACTCCCGTACAAGCCGTTGGCGAGTTCTTCGGTGAAACCCAGATCTCCCAGCGCCGCGCATTCCGACCCCACCACCAGCGCCAGCCGACCTCCCATGCAAGAAACATACTCGCGCCGCCGCGCCGTTCCGCCGCACCGATACCGAAAGGCGCTGTGCGAGACGTAGGGTGACGGTCCGAGAGCCGGAAGAAGGAGATCGCGCGATGACCGACCCGGTGGTGGGTTTGACGGGTACGCTCACATCGCCGATCCGAGGTGCCGGGACGCTGAGCGAGGTCCTGGTCGCGATTCGCGGGGGAACCGAGCTGTACATCGCACAGTCCGCCGAGCCGATCCCGGCCGGTGCGACCGTGCTGGTCATCGCGGTCCATCCGGGGCGCGTCGTCGACGTCGTCCCGTGGATTCCGCTCGCCCCGGACCCGGCAGCAGAAACCTGAGAAAGTAAGGGAGACAGACGTGCTGGGCTACCATGTGCCGGACCCGGACGAGGCGATGCTGGTCAGCGGCGGCAAGAGCCGCGACAACACGCCGTTCAAAGTAGTCATCGGACGCGGCGCCTGGGTGATTCCGCTGTTCCGCAAGGTGCGCTACCTGTCGCTGGCGATGTTCGAATCCGAGATCAAGGAGCGGTGCGTCACCAAACAGGCGATCCAGCTCGACGTCCGCGCTGTGATCGCGTTCAAGGTGGCCAACGACACCTCCTCCATCGTGAATGCCGCCCAGCGGTTCCTCTCCGAGCAGGAGCGGGAGATGTCGGTGCTGACCGGACGCATCTTCTCCGGGCACCTGCGTTCGATCGTCGGCTCGATGACGGTCGAGGAGATCATCCGGGAGCGGCAGAAACTGGCCGACGAAGTGCTCGTCGCGTCGAAAGTCGAGATGAGCAACATCGGCCTGTGGGTCGATTCGTTCCAGATCCAGTCCATCGATGACGGCAACCTCGGCTATATCGCCGCGCTCGCCGCCCCGCACAATGCCGCCGTCCAGCGCGACGCGCAGATCGCGCAATCGCAGGCCGCGCAGGCGGCGGCGCAGGCCGAGCAGGAATCCCAGCGCAGGCAAGCGGAATATCAGCGCGAGACGGCGATCCTGCGCGCGCAGTACCAGCGCGACATCGACAAGGCCAACGCGGAGGCGGCGCAGGCGGGCCCGCTCGCCGAGGCGATGGCGTTGCAGGAGGTGCTCACCGCCCAGGCCGAGCAGGCGCGCAAGGAGGCCGAGCTGCGTGAGCAGCAGTTGCAGGCCGAGGTCGTCAAACCCGCTCAGGCGGAAGCGGATCGGGTGCGCATCCTGGCCGAGGCGGAAGCCGACCGGACCCGGATCCAGGCCGAGGCGGCCGCGTCGAACAACCGCATCGCGCTGGATCAGTTGTTGATCGAACAACTTCCGGAAATCGTGCGGCAGGCGTCGAACGGGTTGGCGAACGCGAATCTCACCGTGCTGAACGGACCGGACGGAGTCAGCGAACTGGTGAACGGAATGGTCGGTCAGGGACTGACCGTTTTCAATTCGCTGCAAAAGGCGCTTTCCTCCGACGACGGCGAAAAGGCGCGTTAAAGTTGCCGAGTAGCGACGGCGACGAGGAGCGGGTGTTGGTGTCCATCGGGAAATTGGTGTCGTTCGACAGCTCTCGGGGATTCGGATTCATTCGGCCGGAGGACGGTGGACCCGATGTGTTCGTCCACGTCAACGACATCGGCCTGGACGAGGACGAGTTGCGACAGGGACGGGTGTTCGAGTTCGAGGTGACCGAAGGCGACCGCGGACCCAAGGCGGTCAATCTCACTGTGGTCGGCGGGTCGTCCGCACCCGCCGCCCGGCACAAGGGTAAGGACAGGGCCGGTTCGGGACAGCTCACCGTCGCCGAGCACCAGCGCCTGATCACCGAGCTGCTCCTGGACGCCAGCCCCGCGCTCACCGCGGGTGAGATCCTCACCATCCGCGACCGGCTCACCGCGTTCGCCGACCAGCACGGCTGGCTGGAGAACTGACCGGCGAAGTCCACGAACCTGTCGGGGCACCCGCCTACGATCGAGCCGAGGCCGCGGCCGCATACCGATGAGTTCGGTCCGCGCGCACCGTCGACATGGGTGAGGATCGAACCCGAGGAGGATCGCGTGGAGCTACCGGTGATGCCACCAGTGCGGCCGATGCTGGCCAAATCCGCGCCCGCGGTGCCGCGCGAGCCGGGCCTGAGCTACGAACCCAAATGGGACGGTTTCCGTTGCATCGTGTTCCGCGACGGCGCCGAAGTGGAACTCGGCTCGCGCAATGACCGGCCGCTGACCAGGTATTTTCCCGAGGTCGCCGAATTGCTGAAGCAGGCGCTGCCGGACCGCTGCGTGGTGGACGGCGAGATCGTGGTGGTCACCGAACAGGGTCTGGATTTCGACACCTTGCAGAACCGGCTGCATCCGGCCGCGTCCAGGGTCGCCAAGCTGGCCGCGGAGACGCCGGCCAGTTTCGTGGCCTTCGATCTGCTCGCCCTCGGCGACAAGGATTTGACCGGGGAGCCGTTCATCGAACGCAGGCGGCTGCTCGAAACGATCCTGGACACCGCGCTCGCGCGCGTGCACCTGACTCCGCTCACCCACGATCCCGACGTCGCCGAGGACTGGTTCACCCGTTTCGAGGGCGCGGGGTTCGACGGCGTGATGGTCAAATCCGACGACCTCGCCTATCTCCAGGACAAGCGGGTGATGCTGAAGGTCAAGCACGAGCGCACCGCCGACTGCGTGGTGGCGGGTTTCCGCTGGCACAAGGACGGTGCCGGGGTCGGCTCGCTGCTGCTCGGACTTTTCGACGACGAGGGCCGCCTGCACCACGTCGGCGTGGCCAGCAGCTTCACCGCGGCCCGGCGCAAGGAACTGGTCGAGGAGCTCGCGCCACTGCGGGAGAACGCGCTCGACAACCATCCCTGGCGGGATTGGTCCGACGCCGCGGCACAGGCGGCGGCGGAGGGCAAGATGCCCGGCGGCGTCAGCCGCTGGACCGGCGGCAAGGATCTGTCCTGGGAGGCGTTGCGGACGGAGCTGGTCGCCGAGGTGCGCTACGAGCACGTGCAGTCGGGACGGCTGCGCCACGGCGGCAGGCTGGTGCGCTTCCGCACCGACCGGACGCCGGAATCGTGTACCTACGCGCAGCTGGACGAGGTCGCGCCCGCGGAATTGAGCACGCTGTTCGGCGAAGGCGCGGCGCGATGACCGAGTCCGTCGACATCGAGACCGACGGCCGGACCGTCACGATCAGCAATCCGGGCAAGATCTATTTCACCGAGCGCGGCGAGACGAAACTCGATCTGGTGCGTTACTACCAGGCGATCGCCGAGCCGTTCCTGAATGTGGTGGGCGGGCGTCCGCTGCTGCTGGAGCGGTATCCCGACGGAGCGTCCGGCAAGTCCTGGTTCCAGAAACGGGTGCCGAAATCCGCGCCGGACTGGCTGCACACCGTGGAGGTGTCCACACCGAACGGCACCACCAGCGACGCCCTCGTCGCCCACGATCTCGCCCACATCCTGTGGGCGGTGAACCAGGGATGCCTCGGGTTCCACGTCTGGCCCAACCGCGCCGACGATCTGGAGATCGCCGACGAGCTGCGCATCGACCTCGATCCTTCGCCGGGCATCACCTTCGCCGATCTCCGGCACGCCGCGATACGCACCAGGGATCTGCTCGCCGAACTCGGCATCGAATCCTGGATCAAGACCTCCGGCTCACGCGGCTTGCATCTCTACTCGGCGCTGGAACCGAAGTGGGACGGTTATCAGGTGCGGGCCGCCGCGGTGGCGCTGGCCCGCGAATTGGAGCGCCGGTTCCCGGAGGACATCACCGCGCAGTGGTGGAAGGAAGAACGCGGCAACCGGGTCTTCATCGATTTCAATCAGAACGCGCCGCACAAAACGGTGTTCGGCGCCTGGTGCGTGCGGCCGAAGGTCGGCGCGCAGGTCTCGACGCCGATCAGCTGGGCGGATCTGGATTCGGTGGTGCCCGACGAGCTGACCATCGCGACCGTCCCCGCACGCTACGCCGCATCGGGGGACCCGTGGGCCGATCGTGCGCCTCAGTCCATCGCCCCGCTGCTGGAGATGTCCGACCGGGACATGGCGGCCGGTCTCATGGACGCGCCGTGGCCCCCGCAATATCCGAAGATGCCCAACGAACCGCCCAGGGTGCAGCCGAGCCGCGCCAAGAAGGCCGAATAGCGAGCGTTATTCGGTCCACAACACCCAGGTGCCGCTGCGGCCGCTGAGTTCGCACACCAGGGCCCGGCCGTCGGCGGTGCGTCCGGTCTTCGCCCCGGAGGCGTCGCACTTCGACCCCGCTTGCTGCACGGCGGTCGCGACGACGTGCGGGCCCGCCCACTGGTAGCCGCCGGAGGTGGTGAGGCAGATCAGGGTGCCACCGTCGGCGGCGCTGCCGATCTGGCCGAGTTGCGCCTCGCTGCACGACGAACCTTTCGTGACCGGCCCCTGGCTCGCTGACGGCGTAGTGGTGACAGCGGGGCTCGGCGCTGCCGCCGTGGTCGTCACCACCGGACGCTCGACGGTCGTCGGCATCGACGCGACGGGCGTGGGCGCGATCACGGACTGACGGTTCATCACGTCCGGCAGCCAGTTGCCCGTCAGCAGGACGAACCCGGCCACCGCGGTGATCTCGGCGACGCCGAGCAGCAGCGCGAACATCGCCATGACCCGGCCGCGCGGGTGGCTGAAGGCGATGAAGCCGAACACGATGGCGACCGGGAACAGTCCCAGCAGCGCCGCCACGAGCGCGACAATCGCGTACGGATTGACGATCGGCGGGATCTCCACCCGCAGTCGGCCGGTTCGGCGGCGGCTCGGCGGCTGCTCGGGCCAGCGCTCGTCCTCCTCGTCCGCCCAGCCGCCGTCGGGCTCCGGCTCCGACCAGCGATCCTCCGGCCGCGCCTGCGGCCAGCGATCCGTATCACGCCGTTCTGCCCGTGTCATTCAGGTCCCTCTCCACACCAACACCGCGCAGGAACCTCGGACTGCCCGGACCCGCCCCGATATACCGACACAGAATAGGGCGCGCGCGGCGAAAAGTTGATTCGAAGTGTCGGATATTTGTGATCGGGCCGTAATAACAAACGTGTCGCAACTCTCGCGAATCTGTTAGCCGAGGCGCATGCTGGTCGACATACGACCCACCTGACCGCGGCCTTTCTTCAGGAGGATCCATGTCCGATAAGACGACCTCGAGCGGCCGGGATACCCCGCATTGGCATGCCAGGGCCGGAGATTTGCTCGATGACAACTTCAACCTCCCGGGCATCGTGTTGTGCACCCTCGGCGTCGTAGCGCTGGCCTGTACTCTGACCGCCGCCGGATACGGGTTCACCGGCTGGACCGGCGTCGGTGTGGTCGTGACGGCCGCGCTGTGGATCACCGGCGTCGGCGCCCTGCTCGTCGAACATCACCGGGAACAGGCGATCGAACTGAAGCACGGCCGCCACGGCCACGGGCCGGGCGCCTTGCGTCCGATTCGCTACAGCGGCGAGCGGTGATCCGGGCCGCCGGGTGACTGCCTGCGGTCGACCTTGGGCAGCGATTCGGTGACCAGCGTCAGCAGCATGTCGCACAGCAGCTCGTGCACCTGCGCGCGGGTGAGCGTGCCGCGCGTGATCCATTCCCGGCCCGCGACCTTGACCAGACCACCATAGGCACGCACCATCGCGCGCAGTTCGGCGTCGTGTGCCGAATCGGCGAGGCCGACCATCAGCAGCAGGCGCTCGGCCGCCGCGTCGTCGGCGGCGTCGAGGATCTGCTGCACCTCGGGATCGTCGCCGACGCCCTCGTGGCTGGTGACCTTCACCCAGGTGCTGCCGTGCTCGGCGATGGTGTCCAGCAGCCAGCGCACGCTGGCATCGACCCGCTCACGCCAGCTGCCGGTGGGCACGACCATGTTGTCGAGTTTGGGCAACGTCACCATGCGCCGCACCACCGCGAGATAAAGGTCGCGCTTGTTGCCGAAATAGTGGTTGATCAGACCGCGCGCGACGCCCGCGCGCTGCGCCAGTTCGGCGGTGGAGACGGCCGCGTACGGGCGCTCGCCGAACATGTCGATCGCGCAGGCGAGGATCTGCGCGCGCCGCTCGTCGGGTTCGAGCCTGCGGCGGCGCGGTAGCGCCGGGTCGGCGCCACCGTCCGCGGCCGCACTCCTGGTGTCAGAGAGACCGGGCAATGAGATCCTTCATCACCTCGTTGCTGCCCGCGAGGATGCGCAGGACGCGGGCGCCGGTGTAGAGCTGGGAAATCGGATACTCCGTCATGTAGCCGTAGCCGCCGAACAGTTGCAGGCAGCGGTCCACCACGATACCGAGCTGATCGGTCAGCCAGTATTTCGACATGGCAGCGCTGGGAATGTCGAGTTCACCGCGCAGGTGCTTGTCGATGCAGTCGTCGAGGAAGGTGCGCGAGACCTTGGTGATGGTCGCGCACTCGGCGAGTTCGAACTTGGTGTTCTGCATGGCGAACAGCGGTTTGCCGAACGCTTCGCGGCCCTTGGTGTAATCGACGGTGAGCTGCACCGCCTTCTCCATCATGGCGACCGCGATGATCGCCGTGACCAGGCGTTCCTGCGCGAGCATCTGCATCATCTGGTAGAAGCCCTGACCCTCGGCGCCGCCGAGGAGGTTGGACGCGGGCACACGCAGGCCGTCGAAGAACAGCTCCGCGGTGTCCTGGGCCTTGCCGCCGATCTTGTTCAGGATGCGCCCGCGCTTGAAACCGGGAGTGTCGTCACCGACTTCGGCGAAGATCAGCGAGACACCGGCCGCGCCCTTGGTGGGGTCGGTTTTGGCGGCGATGATGATGCCATCGCAGAGCCAGCCGTTGGTGATGAAGATCTTCGAGCCGGTGATGACGTACTCGTCGCCCTCCAGTACCGCGCGGGTCTTGATGTTCTGCAGGTCCGATCCGGTGCCCGGCTCGGTCATGCCGATGGAAAGCACGATCTCGCCGCTCGCGGCCTTGGGCAGCACACGCCGCTTGAGTTCCTCGGAACCGAACTCGTACAGGTACGGCGCGATGATCGAACTGTGCACGGGGATGCCCATCGATCCGTCCCCGGCGCGGGCCTGCTCCTCGATGATGGCGGCTTCGTGCGCGAACGTACCGCCGCCACCGCCGTATTCGGCGGGAATCGCGGGACACAGCAGGCCGAGTTCACCGGCCCGGTTGTACAGCGCGCGATCGGGGTGCCCTTGCGCGACGAATTTCTCCTCATGAGGCACGACCTCCTTCTCGAAGAAGGTCTTCGCCAGATCTCGTACCGCCTCGACCTCGTCGTCACTCCACGCCGCGCGCGCCATCGCTGGATCCTTTGCTAGCTCCGGTCCGGCCCCTTCGCCGGTTACGCCTCAGATTCCCGAACTATTGGCGAGTTGTCAACAAGGGAAGCGAGCCACCGTCACGGCCACCCGAATGCGAGCCCGCGCCCGGATGAGCAGGCCCGACCGCGAGCGGAGGCGGGCAGCCTGCCGAGTGCTGAGGAGAAACCGCCGCCCGTGCCGCGATTCCGGTGGTGAGCTGCGCCATATTCGGACGTTTTACCTTTCCCTCCAAGGGTCAATCCTTCGTACTGTCCGTATCGGAATTACTGACATCGGGCACGACGGCGACGTGCCATCGGATCGGTAGCCGGCAGCGAATGAGGTAAGGACATGACCGAACTGCTCGACACCACCGAAACGCCCCGACCGGACCGCACCTGGACGGTCGACCGGGACGGCGCCGAACTCGCCGTCTTCGAATGGGGTGATGCCGCCGCGGAGCCCTTGGTGCTGGTGCACGGCCTCACCGACACTCATAGCGTGTGGTCCACGGTCGCGGCCCTGCTGGCCGACGGCTTCCGGGTCATCACCTATGACGTTCGCGGCCACGGCGATTCGGCCGTTCCCGCCGTACTGTCGGAATATCGCCTCGGCACGCTGGCGGAGGACTTCTTCGCGGTGATCGACGCCGCCAGCCCGCGCAGGCCGGTGCACACATGCGGCCACGGCTGGGGCGCGGTGCAACTGTGGGAAGCGGTCTGCGACGAGCGTGCCAACACCCGCATCGCCTCGTTCACCGCGATCGCCGGACCGAACCTCGATCATCTCGGCCTGTGGCTGCGCGCGCTGGCGCCCCGCGCCGGCCGCGAACTCCGCGATCTGGGCTGGTGGTTGCACGGTGCGCGCTGGGCGCTGACGCCCGGTCCCATGGCCCGCAGGCTCTACCCGCCCCGCCTGCGCGGCCTGTTCGTGCGCGGGCTCGGAGGAGTATCACCGCTGCCCGCGCGGATCGCGCCCACCTGGCGTGGCGATCTGCTCGCGGGCGCGCGCATCGCGCAGGCGAATCTGCTGCACCACCTGGGCAAGCCGCGGGTGCGCCGGACCGCCGTCCCGGTCCAGTTGCTGGTCGACACCACCGACCCGTTCGTCCCGGCCGCCGTCTACGACGCCTCCGCGCGCTGGGTCGACAAGCTGTGGCGCTGCGCCGTCCCGGCGAATCACTGGCTGCCGATCACCGAGCCGTTGTTGGTCGCCGAGGCCATCGCCAACTTCGTCGACGACCTGCGCGCCGACCGCGCGGCGATCACCCCGCGCAGCAGCTGACCACGGCGTACCGGACGGGGCGCGGGCGACCGGTCCGGCGAGTTTGCGACAATGGGCCGGTCGTCTGCCCAGCTCGATGAAGGATGTCCCCCGCCGCGATGGCCGAAAGCATGATCGATCCCGAGGACCTCGCGACCTGTCTTCGGGTCCTGGAGCAGGCCGGAGCGCTGGAGAAGGACCATCCCGACTCGGTGGCGGTGCAGCGCGCGGTCGGGCACATGTTCAAGAAGCTCAAGCAGCGGCGCCGCTCGGATGCGCGCGCGGCGGTGTCGGCCGCCGACCGCGCGGTGGTCGCCGCGACCGCGACCGGCTCGCCGAACCGGATCGATGACGAGACCTCGGGCATCCCGATCAGCTCCACCACCACCGGAGCCAGCGCGGGCACGCTGATCCGCCCGCGTCCCTGCTACATCTGCAAGCAGCGCTACACCCGGGTCGACGCCTTCTACCACCAGCTGTGCCCGGACTGCGCGACGCGCAGCCACACCAAACGGGACGCTCGTACCGATCTGACCGGAAGGCGGGCACTGCTCACCGGCGGCCGCGCCAAGATCGGCATGTACATCGCGCTGCGCCTGCTGCGCGACGGCGCGCACACCACCATCACGACCCGCTTCCCCAACGACGCGATCCGGCGTTTCGCCGCGATGGACGACAGCGCCGACTGGTTGCACCGGTTACGCATCGTCGGCATCGATCTGCGCGATCCGGCCCAGGTGGTCGCCTTGGCCGACGATGTCGCCGCCCAGGGCCCGCTGGACATCCTGATCAACAACGCCGCACAGACGGTCCGTCGCTCCCCCGGCGCCTACAGCGCTTTGGTCGAGGCGGAATCGGGTCCGCTGCCCGCGGGCGCGCTGCCGGAGGTGGTCAGCTTCGGCAAGACCATGCAGGCGCACCCCACCGCGCTGACCGCCTCGCTCACCCCGGCGCTCACCGCCGCCGATGTCGCCGAGCTGGCCTTGGTCGCCGGATCGGCGACGCCGGAACGGATCGCGCGCGGCGTCGCGATCGACGCGGGCGGCCTGGTGCCCGACCTCGCGCACACCAACAGCTGGGTGCAGACCGTCGCGCAGGTGGATCCGACCGAACTGCTGGAAGTGCAGCTGTGCAACTCGGTCGCGCCGTTCATCCTCGTCTCGCGCCTGCGCCCGGCGATGGCGGCCGCCGCGGCGCGCCGGAAATACGTCGTGAACGTCTCCGCGATGGAAGGGCAGTTCTCCCGCGCGTACAAGGGCCCGGGACACCCGCACACCAACATGGCCAAGGCGGCGCTGAACATGCTGACCCGCACCAGCGCCAGGGAGATGCTGGAGCAGGACGGCATCCTGATGACCGCGGTCGATACCGGCTGGATCACCGACGAGCGCCCGCATTACACCAAGCTCCGCCTCGCCGAAGAGGGTTTCCACGCCCCGCTGGACCTGGTCGACGGCGCGGCGCGGGTCTACGACCCCATCGTGCAGGGTGAGAACGGGATCGATCTGTTCGGCTGCTTCCTCAAGGACTATCAGCCTTCCCCGTGGTAGCGGCCGACACGGGTCCCGCCGCGCGAGGGAAGGTTACGCTGGAGGCGTGCTCTACCGGCTGTTGGCCGACGCCACCGCCGTCACGCATTTCGCGTTTGTGGCCTACGTGGTGGTCGGCGGGTTCCTCGCGTGGCGCTTCGGGCGCACGATCTGGCTGCATGTGCTCGCGGTCTGCTGGGGATTCAGCACGATCGTGTTCGGCATCGACTGCCCGCTCACGTATCTGGAGAACTGGGCGCGCGAGCGTGCCGGGGAGCAGCGGCTGCCGTCGAGCGGGTTCATCGATCACTACATCACCGGCGTGATCTACCCCGAAAGCGCACTCGGGTTGGTGCGGGCAGTCGTGGCCGCGCTGGTGGTGGCGTCCTGGATCGGCTATGGGTGGGCGCTGCGCAGGCGGGCCACCCCGGCCACCCGTGTGCACGCACCGCACTGACGAGGCGGCCGTGCTCAGGCGCCGAGGTGGCGCTCCACGAAGCTCGCGACCTGCGCGCCGTGCTCGTCCAGGTAGAAATGCCCGCCGGGGAACGTCGCGCGATCGAATCCGCCCCTGGTGTGCGCTCGCCACTCGTCGGCCTGTTCGGGTCGCATCGTCGGGTCCTCGGTGCTGACCAGCGCCGCGATGTCGACGCGCAACGGTTCTCCCGGCTGATGACGATAGGTCTCGACCGCTCGATAATCCGCGCGCACGGCGGGCAGCACGAGTTCGGCGAGGCCCGGCTCGGCGCGCAGCATCTCCAGCGGAGCGGGATCCGAGGCCAGCCGTACCAGCTCATCGATGAGCGCGTCGTCGGAGGCCAGGTGCAGCCGCTGCGTCTCCTCGAATGTCGGTGCGGGACGGCCGGAGACGAACAGGGCGGCCAGCGGCTGCCCGGCGCGCTCGAGCCTGCGCGCGGTCTCGAACGCCACAGTCGCGCCCATGCTGTGGCCGAACAAGGACAGCGACGCGATCTCGCCCTGCGCGAGCACTTCTCGCGCGATCCGGTCCGCCAGTGCGGCCAGGTCGGTGATCAGGTCGTCGCCCAACCGGTCCTGCCGCCCGGGATACTGGACCGCGGACACCGCGACACCCGGCCCGAACCGCTGTGCGAGATCTCGGTATGCCGTGGCCGAGCCTCCGCCCGGCGGGAAGCACAGCAGGTGATGCCGCACGACCGCCTCGGATCGCAGCGTCCGCAACCACTCCGAGTCGGTGATACCGCCTGCCATGTTCGATCTCCCTTCTCCGTCGCACGTCCCGGCGCGCGGCCGGACCAGACCACGGTAGTCGCCACGGCCGCCGCATCGGGTGACGCTTGTGCTGTGGCACCCGGCCCGATCGGCCCCGGCGAGATCCAGGCCGGTCACGGCGTGAAGGTCTGTAGATGGTCCACGGTGACGAAAGTGCTCTGCGGGCTCGCCGCACGCACCGCCGCTCGTAGCGGCTCCAGACCGCCCCAGTCGCGAGCGGGTTCGGTGAGTGGATGGTCGAAGTCGTCCCAGTGGGTGGGCAGCACGTAGCGCGGATTGCCGGTGGCGCGCAGCAGGCGCCCGACGTAGTCCTGAATCTTCCCGCCTCCGGCGGGCAGCAGCAGCACGTCCGGGCGCAAGCCCGCCAGTTCCGACTCGATGTAGTTCGAGCCGCCGAAGTTCAGCACGCTCACGCCGCCGCCGCTCACCTCGTAGGCGAGTGTGCCGCCCTCGACCAGATCACGAATCACTCTGGGCTGCGGTAGTTCTCCCGCGCCCAGGCCTGGACGGGTACCCGCGAAAGCCACCGTGGCGCGCGCCCCGGATGCGGAGTGCAGCGAACGCAGCACCCGGATGGTGTATCCGTCGAAACGGAGGAACTCGCCGCCTGTCGCCAAGGCGAGCTGTTGCTCCGGGGCGCCGAGCGCGGCCATGAGGTTCAGGTGCGTCTCGGTGCCGAGCACCGTCGCTCCGGTCTTCTTCGCCAGATACGGCACGTCGGTGAGGTGGTCGTAGTGGCCGTGGGTGACCAGGATGTGATCGGCGCGCAATTCACCGCTGTCGACGTAGTGGTCGATCAGCGCGGTGTCCACGGTGATCGGGGTCTGCGGATCCGCGCCCTCGGCGGTGTAGGTTCCGGTATGGAACCTGGTCAGCCAGGGGTCGATGAGCACGACCTTGCCCCCCGGCAGGCGGATCTCCCAGCTGTTGTTGCCCCACCACCGCAGCGTCACCCCGCCGGGCGATCCGCCCCCGGGAACCGAAGTCGCCGCACCATTGTCGGCGGAATCCGTTGTAGCGCAAGCGACTAACCCTGCCAGCGCGGCCGCGCCCGCCGTCGCGCCGAGAAATTCACGCCGTCCGAAACCTGTCATGCGGGCACCACACCACATGCCCTGCGGCCGTGTCCAAGACCGGTGTCGACGTTCGGTGATATCGGAAGAGATATCGTCGCAGCGTGGACCAGCTGCGCCAGCTCCGGTATTTTGTCGCCGTCGCCGAGGAATTGCATTTCGGGCGGGCCGCCGAGCGGCTCGGCATCGCCCAGCCGCCGCTGAGCCAGCGCATCCGCCGCCTGGAGGCCGACCTCGGCGCGCGTCTGTTCGAGCGCGACAGCCGCCGCGTCGAACTCACCGAGGCCGGGCAGATTCTGCTCGCCGAGTCGCGAGACCTGCTCGCGCGCTGGGAGCGGACGAGAACGCTGGTCGGGAAGGCGCATCGAGGCGAGATGGACGCCGTGCGGATCGGAGTGCCGCCCGAACTGGCCGGGCGGGTGCTCGCCGCGCTGCTCACCGCGTTCGAGGCCAGAGACCTCCGGGTGGATCTGCAGGAACTGACCACCGCCGAGCAGGTCCGGCTGCTCGCCGACCGTCAATTGAACGCCGGGGTGCTGCAACACCCGGTCGACGTGGTCGGCCTGGAACTCGGCCCGGTGGTGGAGACACCGCTCGGCGTGGTGCTGCCCCGCGATTCGCCGCTGGCCGCGCGGTCGGCGCTGGAACTGGCCGACCTCGCCGGGCACGGCCTGGTGATCTTCCCGCGCGCGGCCGCGCCCGGACTCTACGACGCCACGCTGCGCCGCTGCTGGGAGCACGGCTTCCGCCCGGCCTCGGTGCAGCACGCGCGCAATCCCGAATTCGTCCTGGGCATGGTGCTCTCGGGGCGGGGCGTGGCCTTCGACCAGGGGATGGTGGCGCAGAAGGAACCCCGCGTGGTCTGGCGGCCACTGCCCGAGGGCACGCTGAGTCATCGGTTGTCGCTGGCCTGGCCGGTGGGCGTGGCGCATCCACTGGTGGGCGAGCTGGCCGAACTGGTCGTCGCGGTGCTGCAAGGCGACGGCGCGTCACGGCCGAGTCCGGTCGCGGACCCGCCGCAACGGCCATGGAACGTCGTCTACGGCCCGCCGTGAACGATCCGGCCGATCGCCTCGACGGCAGCTGCGCCGATGGCGCGATCCACCTCCGGCAGCCGCTGCGCCAAGGTCGCCGCTCGAGTGAAAACCGCTACGGCATAACGCTTTCCATCCGGATACTCGACGACGCCGACCTCGTTGCGCACCCCGGGCAGCGTCCCCGTCTTGGCCCAGACCTGCACGTCCGGCGGAAAGGCGGCGGCGAGCCGGTACCAGTTCACCTGCTGACGCATCAGATCACGCACCCACCGGCACGCCTCCGGTGCGCCCGCCTCGTCCCGGGCGATCATGCTGAGCAGCCGCGCCATCTCCCGCGGGGTGCTCGCGGTGGTGCGCAGCGGGTCCAGCGCGCGGGTGCGCAGCACCTGCTCGGCGTCGAGCGCGGGAAACCGGCGGGCGAACTCGGCCGCGTCGGCCGCGCCGATGTCCTCGGCCATGGACTGCACCACGGTGCGCGGCGGACCCACCACGCGGGTGGCGGCGAGGCCCAGTTCGCGCAGCAGCGAGCGCACGTTGTCCAGCCCCACCCGGTCGAACAACAGGTCCGCCGCGGTGTTGTCGCTGACGGTGAGCGCGAAGTACGCCGCGTCGCGCAGGCTGAACTCGACGTCGTCGGCGCAGCCCGCGGTGCCGACGCCGCCGAGCCGATCCGCCGCCCGCGCCCGCACTCGGTCGGCGGGGTCCAACTGTCCCGCCGCTACTTGCCTGGCGAACTCCAGGACCAGCGGCACCTTCACCACCGAGGCGAGCACCACCGGTTCGTCCGCCCGGACGCCCGCCTCGGCGCCGCACTCGACGCACCGGGCATGCACCCACCCCTCGACGCCGACAGTCCGAAAGATCTCCTGCACCGATGCAGCATCCCCGTCCGCGGTGGCGGATACGGCACCGGGGCGTGCCGGACGGCTCAGGCCCCGCCGGGGCTCGTCCGCGCGATTCGCTGTTCGAGTTCGGCGATCCGCTGCCGATAGTCGGCCAATTCCGTAAGACGAGAACCCATCTCGTCGGTCAACTGAGCGATCCGGCCGAGGTAGCGGTGCGCGGGGCGGTCGGCCCAGTAGGCGCCGGCGCGGCCGTACTCCACCGCACGATCGACGTCGCCCGCGGCGACTCCCGCCGCCGCCGCGTCCGTCGTCGCCGCCGCGAGCGCGGCCTCGAGCTGCTCCACGCGCAATCGCGTCGCCTGGTCGTGACCGGCGGTGCCGAGTGCCGCGCGCTCGGCGGCGAGGTCCTGGATCTCCCGGAGGTACCCCGCGTTCTGCGCGTCCTGCACGGCCATCAGCTCGTAGTCGAGTGTGATCGGCGCGGAGCGGACCCGGTCCGGGAGCAGAGCCGCACGCGGCCGCAGGTCGATGCCGAAGACCGGCACGCGTTCTCGCGCGGGTGAATTCGGCTTCTTTCTGATCGTCGGCACCGTGTATTCCGCGCTTCCGGCGTAGACGTTCGTCATCGTCGATCGACCTCATCTATGGCCGGCGCGGCAGTTCGGTGCGCCGGCCATGCTCTGCCCCTCTGCCCGCACGCGACGGACAGGTCATCGGATCGGCGCTGCGTCACCGCGCCGGCTGCTGCGGTGCAGCATGTGGACATGCTGGCCGATACGTCCGGTCTTCGCGCCCCCCGCTATTTTCACTGGCGAGAAGTGCGCTCGGACAGTCTCTTTGGTGTGGTGTGGTGCTGCCAAGGCCCGCATCCACCACCGTCCGAGACGCCGGGGCCTCGAGCTCGTCAGCATTTCATCCGCTATCCCGGCCTCGCCCTTGGGCGATCCCGCGGTCGCCGTTCGGGCCTGTCCATGGGTCCCACTTGGACGGGCGCGCCATCCGTTCGTCGACCACCCCGCCGCATCGAGGCGCGGCGCGCCCGCATGCGGGTCGCACTGGTCGCCGGACCGAATCGGCGCAGGTGACGCCACGGAACGACGGTGCGGTGCGGAAGCCGCGGACCGCATCCGGCGCGGCTGTGACGACCACCGCACCCGAGTTCGCCGTAGCGCCAACTACGCTGAAGCGAGTGAACACGCACGCACGGCTCGTCCAGGACTACGAGGCCGGTATCGGTGTCACCGCCTCGCCCATCTCCCCCGCGCCGGATCCGGGTAGCAATCTCGCCGCGACACTACCGGTCTGGGCACTCGCCGCCGGTTCGGTCGCGGCGCTGACCGCCGCGGCGAACCGCATGCGAGCGGCCCGCGGTCTGGCCCCGGTGGCGCATCGCATCGACCCGGCCCGCATCACCGCGGCCTTCTCCAGCGAGCGTCTCCTACGCATCGGCGGCCAACTGCCGACGCAGTTCGCCGACCTCTCCGGCTTCTTCCCCACCTTCGACGGATGGGTTCGCACGCACGCCAACTATCCGCATCACCGGGCGCGACTGCTCGCCACACTCGGCTTGCCCGACTCCGTGCCGGTCGATCTCGCCGTCGCCCGAATTGCGATGATCCGCGCCTCGGATCTGGAGGAACAGGCCTCCGCGCAGGGCGCTATCGCGGTCCGCGTCCGTACCGAGGAGGAGTGGACCGCCAGCCCGGAAGGACAGGCCGCGGCGGCGGGCCCCTTGGTCGCGATCGACCGGCGCGCCGACCGTGGGGAAGCCGGATTGCCTACGGGCGCCGCACCTTTGCAGCCGCTGCGGGGATTGCGTGTGCTCGATCTGACCAGGGTGATCGCGGGCCCGGTCGCGACGCGGGCGCTGGCTTTGCTCGGCGCCGAAGTGTTGCGGGTCGACCCGCCGCAACTGCCCGAGATCCCCTGGCAATTCGCCGACACCTGTCAGGGCAAGCGCTCGGCGTTGGTCGATCTGCGCACCAGTGGCCTCGATGATCTGATCGCCGCCGCCGATGTGCTGATCACCGGCTACCGCCCGGGCGCACTGGAGCGCGCCGGGGTGCGGGCCGCCGCCAGGCCAGGGCTGATCCACGGGCGGGTGTCCGCCTGGGGTGAAGCCGGGCCGTGGGGTGAGCGGCGTGGCTTCGACAGCATCGTGCAGGCCGCATCCGGCATCTCGATCCTGGAGGGCGCGCCCTCCGTGCCAGGAGCGCTGCCCGCCCAGGCGCTCGACCACGCCTCGGGCTACCTCCTCGCCGCCGGAGTGATCGACGCCTTGGTCGCGCGCGCGGGCGACGGCATCGGGCGGGACGTGCGTGTGGCTCTGGCCCGCACCGCGTCCTGGCTGCTCAGCGCCCCCGACCGCACACCGCGTCATCCGGCAGCCGCGGAGCCGAGCGCAGCGCAGGTGGTCCGGCACGGACAAGTCGTCACCGCGCCCCCCGTACTCCCCGAATACCCGGACTACGCCTGGCCCGCACCCACCTACGGCGCGGACCGTCCCGCCTGGCCGCTGCCGACCCACTGATCCGTCCCGCTGAGGCGCCGCGAAATCCTTCGCGGCGCCGACCAGTGGCGCTCGCGGTACCGCGCCTGCGCCCCATCCCCGTCGGAGCTGTCCAGGAGCACTAATCCTCGACCCCGGCCAGTGCGGCGACCGCCTGCGCCAGGCGGTCGCCGTCGGGGAGGTTCGCGTCCGGAGCGATGGTTTGCAGTACGCCGAGGCCCTGGACGAGTACGAAATACAGTTCGCCGATCGCCTCGGCCTGGTCTTCGCTCAGCTGCGGGTGCGCCTCCCGCAGCGCGTCCGCCATCTCCCGGTAGGCCCCGGGCAGGCTCTGCGCGAAGAACTTCCGCGACTCCGGCGCGCGGGCGACGCGGACCAGGTTCTCCATGCTCGCCAGCATGCTGTCGTGGTTCTCGGTGAACACCGCGGGCATGCCGTTCCACATCGTGGCGAACGCTGCCAGCGGCGTCACACCACTACCCTCGCGGATCTTCTGTTCCATGCTGTCGCCGATCGCGGTGCCCAGAGAGTCGGCCAGGGCCTCGGTGATCAGCTGGTCTTTCGAGCCGAAGTGGTAGCCGATCGCCGCCAGGCTCACACCGGCCGCCGAGGCGATGTCGCGGGCGGTCGCCTTGGCGACGCCCCGCTCGATGATGACTTTCCGTGCTCCCGCCAGCAGATCCTCGCGATTTCCCATGACTCGAGGCTACAACGTCTCAGACATATGTACCAGACGTATGTACTACCGCCTGCCATCACCGAGCTATCGGCCACCTCGGCGACGCCCCGGCACCCCGGCTCGCTAGTCTCGTCCCGTGCGGCAGAAGATCATCCTGGACGTCGACACCGGCATCGACGACTCGCTCGCGCTGCTGTACCTGCTCGGCTCCCCCGAGGCCGAGATCACCGGAATCGCCGCCACCGCGGGCAACGTTCCGGCGGCACAGGTGGCGGCGAACAATCTGGCCTGGCTGGATGTCTGCCACGCACCGGACATCGAAGTGGCGCTCGGCGCGGCCGAACCACTCGCGATCCCGCTGCGCACCACCGAGGACACGCACGGACCCCAGGGCATCGGGTACGCCGAACTCCCCCGGTCGGCTCGCCGTCTCTCGCCGCGATCGGCCGCGCGGATGTGGGTCGAGCTGGTGCGCGCGCATCCCCGGGAGATCGTCGGCCTGTGCACCGGGCCGCTGACCAATCTCGCACTAGCATTGCGGATCGAACCGGAGCTGCCGCTGTTGCTGCACCGCCTGGTGATCATGGGCGGCGCGTTCAACCATCCGGGCAACACGACGCCGACCAACGAGTGGAACGTGCACGTCGATCCGGAGGCCGCCAAGGAGGTCTTCGACGCGTTCGCCGCGGCCCCCGCGCAGCGCAGGCCGATCGTGTGCGCACTCGACATCACCGAGACCATCGAGATGCGGCCCGAGCACCTGGCCCGCCTCGCCGAGCGCGCGAAGAGTTATCCGGTGGAAATCGTCTCGCCCGCCGATCCGCCCGAGGCACGCTCGGCGGCGAGTAATCCGATCGTCCGGTACGTCACCGACGCGGTGCGGTTCTACTTCGATTTCCACCACGGCTACGACCTGGGCTACTTGGCCCACATGCACGACCCGTTCGCGGCCGCGGTGGCGCTGGACCCGGCGCTGGCCCGTACCCGCCCGGCGACGGTGGACGTGGAACTGGCCGGAACCATCACCCGCGCGACCACGGTCGCCGACTGGACGAGCATGTGGGGCCGGGAACCCAACGCCGACATCGTGATCGGCACCGACCAGGAGCTGTTCTTCGAGCGACTGATCGCCCGGGTCGGCGACCTCGCGCGCACGGTGCATCCGCCCGCCACACAGGAGGTCCGGTGACCGACGCCGACGACACGACCTACCTGGCCGCCTTCCGCACCCGGCTCGGGCTGCCCGGAATCATCGACGTCCATACGCATTTCATGCCCGACCAGGTGCTGCGGAAGGTGTGGGCCTACTTCGACTCGGCCGGTCCGTTGACCGGCCGCGCCTGGCCGATCACCTACCGCGCCGACGAGCAGGTCCGTTTGAAGACGCTGCGCGACTTCGGCGTTCGCGCGTTCACCGCTCTCGTCTACCCCCACAAGCCGGACATGGCCGCGTGGCTGAACGAATGGACCGCAGACTTCGCGGCACGCACGCCCGATTGCCTGCACACCGCCACCTTCTTTCCTGAACCACCGGCCGCGAGCTATGTGCGGGAGGCCGTCGAACGTGGCGCCCGCGTCTTCAAAGCGCACGTCCAAGTCGGCGGCTACCACCCGGGCGACCCGCTGCTGGACCCGGTGTGGGGCCTGCTGGAGGACGCGCGCGTTCCGATCGTCATCCATTGCGGTTCCGGCCCCGCGCCCGGAACGCACACCGGGCCGGACCCGATCGCCGGTGTGCTGCGGCGCTTTCCGCGCCTGCGGCTGATCGTCGCGCACATGGGCACGCCGGAGTACTCCGAATTCCTGGACCTGGCCGAGGCCTACGCGGACGTGCGGCTGGACACCACCATGGTGTGGACCGATTTCTCCGAGGCCGACGCCCCGTTTCCGGTGCACGAACACGGTAGGCTGCGCGCCGTCGCCGACCGCATCCTGTTCGGCAGCGACTTCCCGAACATCCCACATTCCTACGGTCATTCGATCGAGGCGCTCGAACGGCTGGATCTCGGTGACGACTGGTTACGCCAGGTCTGCTATCGCAACGCGGCGGCGCTGTTCGGCCTCGAATGACCGGTGTCGACCGGCTCGGGTCGCCATGACCGTGAGCCGCTGGGCCGTGCGGGCACCAGCCCGACCGCACCTGCCCGCAGCGGTCGTCACCTACGGCGTCTGGAACGGCCGAAGAACACGCTCTGCCTCGGCAGCAGCGGTCGGCGGCGGCTGCCGTCGAATGCCCGGCGTCGCCGGTGTGTTCGAATATCGGACGTGATCTCGAAGTCGATCGTGGTCGTCGTCCAGCTACTGGCCTGGCTTGCCGCACTGGCCGGGTGCGTGGGGCTCGCACTGCACTTCAGTGGGTCGCAGTCGCGGATGCTGGTCTTGGCGGCTTCGGGTGCGCCGTATCTGATGGGTTCTGCCGTGCTGGGGGCGGTGGCGTTCGTCGCCGTGCGGCAGTGGAGCGGTGCGGCGGTCGCGATCGTCGTCGTCGCCATCGCGGCGTGGACGCAAGCGCCGCTGTACGTCGGCCGTTCCGGCGACGCGGACGGGCACACCCTGACGGTGATGCAAGCCAATCTCCTTTTCGACGGAGCCGATCCCCGGGCGCTGGTCGACGAGGTACGCGCGAGGAACGTCGCCGTCCTCACCGTGAACGAACTCACGCCGACGGCAGTCGAGGAACTCGGCCGCGCGGGACTGGACCAGGTCTTGCCGTACCGGTTCGTCTCACCGGGAAGGACAGCGACCGGGACGGGAATATGGAGCAGCTACTCGCTGACCGAAACCGTCGAGTACGACGGCTTCGTACTGAACCAGCTGTCGGCGACCGCCGACGTTCCAGGCGTCGGCCCGGTCGCGGTGTACGCCTTCCATCCGGTACCGCCGGTGTACGGCACGCGGGTCTGGGCCGACGAATTGTCCCGGCTGCGGGTGATTCTCGACCGATCACCCGCGGATCGACCGGTGCTCACCGGCGGTGATTTCAACGCGACCTACGACCACCGGCAGTTCCGCGCGATGCTGTCCGGCCGCTTCGCCGACGCCGCCGAGCAGGCGGGCGCCGGACATCTGGTCACCTATCCGACCGACAAGCGGTGGCCGCCCCTGGTCGGTATCGACCACATCCTCGTCGCCGGCGGTAACGCGGTCGCGGTCGAGACCGTGGGACTCCCCGGCGCGGACCACCGTGCCTTGGTGGCGCGGATCCAGCTGACCGCGCGGTAGGCGTTGGATCGGATCCCGGCGGCTCAGCGGCCGTCGAAGGCGTTCAGCAGTTCCTCGGCGGCGAGCGCGGCGGTGAGGGTGCCGTCGCGGACCTGCTTCTCCACTTGCGCCCGAATGGCTTTCACGTCCGGGTTGTCCGAGAGCCTGCGCAGCAGCTGGTCGTGCACCATGGTCCAGGTCCAGTCCACTTGCTGGCGACGGCGCTTCTCGGCGAACTCCCCGGCGTCGGTGAGCACACGACGATGTTCGAGCACCGTGTCCCAGAACCGGTCCAGGCCGATGCCTTCCAAACCGCTCATGGTCAGCACCGGCGGCCGCCACAGCGCGTCGTGCGGGTGGATCAGCCGCAGCGCGCCCGCGAGTTCCCGGGCGGCGGCTCTGGCCTCGACCTCGTGTTTGCCGTCGGCTTTGTTCACCGCGACCAGGTCGGCGAGTTCGAGCACACCCTTCTTGATCCCTTGCAGCTGGTCGCCGGTCCTGGCCAGGGTGAGGAAGCAGAACACGTCGACCATGTTCGCGACGGTGACCTCCGACTGGCCCACCCCGACGGTCTCCACCAGGATCACGTCGTATCCCGCCGCCTCGAGCAGCACGATGGTCTCGCGTGTCGCCTTGGCGACGCCGCCGAGCGTGCCCGCCGTGGGCGAGGGCCGGATGTAGGCCTCGCGCTGCACCGACAGCCGCGCCATCCTGGTCTTGTCGCCGAGGATGGAACCGCCCGTCCTGGTCGAGGACGGGTCGACCGCCAGCACCGCGACCCGGTGCCCCCGCTCGATCAGATACATGCCGAGCGCGTCGATGAAGGTCGACTTGCCGACGCCGGGAACGCCGGTGATGCCGACGCGGTTGGACGGCGCGCCCCCCGCGCCCGCCTCCGGCGTCACTTTCAGCAGCAACTGCTGCGCCAGCGCACGGTGATCGGCCCTGGTGGATTCCACCAGCGTGATCGCCCGCGCCAGAGCGGCACGCTCGTCGGCGCGGACCGCCGCGGCGAGGGCGTCGACGTCGATCGCCCGGCGCGCGGTCACCTTCGGGGTGTCGCGCGCCGGGGAACCCGCTTCGCTCATTCCGTCGCGGCGGAATCCGCGGCGCCGCTGCCGAGTTCGTGACCGAGTTCGGCGCCGAGCTTCTTCAGCAAGTCGATCGCCGCGTCCGCGATCACCGTGCCGGGCGGGAAGATCGCCGCCGCGCCCGCCTGGTAGAGCTCCTCGAAGTCACCGGGCGGGATGACGCCGCCGACGATGACCATGATGTCGGGGCGTCCGACATCGGCCAGTGCCTGCCGCAGGGCGGGCACCAGCGTGAGGTGGCCCGCCGCCAGCGATGACACACCGACGACGTGCACATCGTTGTCGGCCGCCTGCTGCGCCACCTCTTCCGGGGTCTGGAACAGCGGGCCCACGTCGACGTCGAAGCCGAGGTCGGCGAAGGCCGTGGCGATCACCTTCTGTCCCCGGTCGTGGCCGTCCTGCCCCATCTTCGCGACGAGGATGCGCGGCCTGCGGCCCTCGGCCTCGGCGAATTCCTCGACCAGCTCGCTCGCCTTGGTGATGTTGGTGACCTTCCCTGCCTCGTCGCGGTACACACCGGAGAGGGTACGGATCTCCGCCTGGTGGCGGCCGTATACCTGCTCCAGCGCATCGGAGATCTCGCCGACGGTGGCCTTGGCCCGTGCGGCGTCGATGGCCAGCGCGAGCAGGTTGTTCGCCATGCCGCCCTCGGAAGAGGCCGCGGCGCGGGTCAATTCGGCCAGCGCCCGCCGTACCGCGTCGGGGTCGCGCTCGGCGCGCAGGCGTCGCAGCTTCTCGATCTGCTCGGCGCGCACCCGCGAGTTCTCGACCTTGAGGACCTCGACCTGCTGGTCCTCTTCGACCTGATACTTGTTGACGCCGATCACCGGCTGCTGGCCGGTGTCGATCCGCGCCTGGGTGCGCGCGGCGGCTTCTTCGATGCGCAGTTTCGGGATGCCCTCGCCGATCGCCTGCGCCATGCCGCCGTGCGCCTCGACCTCCGCGATATGCGCGCGGGCGCGGTCGGCCAGCTGGTGGGTGAGCCACTCGACGTAATACGAGCCGCCCCACGGGTCGATCGGGCGGGTGGTGTTGGACTCCTGCTGGATCAGCAGCTGGGTGTTACGGGCGATGCGGGCGGAGAAGTCCGTGGGCAGCGCCAGCGCCTCGTCGAGCGCGTTGGTGTGCAGCGACTGGGTGTGGCCCTGGGTGGCTGCCATCGCCTCGATGCAGGTGCGCGCGACGTTGTTGTAGGCGTCCTGCGCGGTGAGCGACCAGCCGGAGGTCTGCGAATGGGTGCGCAGCGATAGCGATTTCGCGCTCTTCGGGTTGAACTTCGCGACCAGCTCACTCCACAGCAGGCGCCCGGCGCGCAGCTTGGCGACCTCCATGAAGAAGTTCATGCCGATGGCCCAGAAGAACGACAGCCGCGGCGCGAACTTGTCGACCTCCATGCCCGCGTCGATGCCCGCCCGGATGTACTCGACGCCGTCGGCGAGGGTGTAGGCCAGTTCCAGGTCGGCGGTCGCGCCCGCTTCCTGGATGTGGTAGCCGGAGATGGAGATCGAGTTGAACTTCGGCATCTTCGCGCTGGTGTAGGCGAAGATGTCGGAGATGATCCGCATCGATGGCTTCGGCGGGTAGATGTAGGTGTTGCGGACCATGAACTCTTTCAGAATGTCGTTCTGAATGGTTCCGGCCAGCTGTTCCGGCGCGACGCCCTGTTCCTCGGCGGCCACGACGTACAGCGCCAGGATCGGCAGCACCGCGCCGTTCATCGTCATCGAGACGCTGACCTGGTCCAGCGGGATGTGGTCGAACAGCTGGCGCATGTCCAGGATCGAGTCGATGGCGACGCCCGCCATGCCGACGTCACCTTGCACCCGCGGATGATCGGAGTCGTAGCCGCGGTGGGTCGCCAGGTCGAACGCGACCGACAGACCCTTCTGGCCCGCCTGCAGGTTGCGCCGGTAGAAGGCATTCGAGTCCGCTGCGGTGGAGAAACCCGCGTACTGGCGGATGGTCCACGGCTGGTTGACGTACATCGTGGGGTACGGACCGCGCACGAACGGCGCGACACCGGGCACGCTGTCGAGCGGATATCCTGCGGCCGCGATCGCGTCCCGGTCGGCCTTGGTGAACACCGGCGGCACGTCGATGCCTTCCGGGGTCGACCACACCAGCTGTTCGGGGGCGTACTGGTTGGCCGCCGCGGCCGCGCGCACGTACTCCGTCACCTGCGCCGCGTCGACCGCGGCGGGCTCCGGCGCGCGCTCGGCCAGCGGCACGTCGGCGAAACTACCGATCACGTGCTTGATCTCACGAGTGGTCATCAGGCTCCCACCTTCTCCAGCAGGCCGGACAGCGCGGCGACGGCGTCGATGCGCGCGGCGAGGAATCCGTCCGGGCGTTGCGCGTCGTCCAGGTCGGCGACGGCCTTCGCCGCACCCGCCAGCAGCACGGTGGGCACGCCCGCGGCGCGCAGTTGCCGCACCGCTTCACCCGCTTCCGATCCGTAGCGCGTATCCGAGCCACACAGCACCGCGATCGGCGCCCCCGCTTCGGCGGCCGCCGCGGCGATTCCGTCCACCGCGAGCGGACCCGGATTGATCGACTCGACGCCGCCCGAAGCCAGCAGATTCGCGATGAAGGTGACCCGGACGTTGTGCTCGGCCACCGAGCCGAGCGGCACCAGCAGCGCTTTCGGCCGCGCGCCGTGCTCCGCGAGGTAGGCGTCGGAGCGGTTGCGCAGCTGCTCGAACGCGGCGCCGTAGCGGGCGACCCGGCCGGTCTGCCGCGCCGCCTCGGACAGCGGCTGCTCGGCGAGGTTCGGGAATTCGTTCACGCCGGTGACGGCGGTCTTGCGGTGCGCGACATCCTCGTCGCGAGCGGCCTTGGTCGCCGCGACCCGCTCGGCGAGCAGCCCGGACTCCAGCGCGGCGAGGTAGCCTCCGGCCGCCTCGATCTCCTGGAGGAACTCCCATGCCTTCGCCGCCAGCGCGGCGGTGAGGTCCTCGATGTACCAGGAGCCCGCACCCGGATCCTGCACGTGGCCGAGGTGCGATTCCTCGAGCAGCAGCAGCTGAGTGTTGCGGGCCATCCGATCGGCGAACGCCTGCGAGACGCCGAGTTCGCCGGGCGGCAGGGCGGAGTCGAACGGCAGCACGGTCACGGTGTCGGCGCCGCCGATGCCCGCGCCGAACGCGGCGAGCGTGGTGCGCAGCATGTTCACCCAAGGGTCGCGCTGACTCATCATGGCGGCCGAGGTGACCGCGTGCTGGGGCGCGCCGCCGAAATCCGGTGCTCCGCAGACCTGCGCGACCCGCGCCCACAGCCGCCTGGCGGCACGGAACTTCGCGATGGTGGCGAACTGATCGTCGGTGGCGGCGAACCGGAACTCCAGCTGTCCCAGCGCGTCGGCGATGTCCAGGCTCTCCGTCAGCGACCGCAGGTAGGCCAGGCCCGCGGCGACCGCCGCGCCCAGTTCCTGGGCGTCGGAGGCGCCCGCGTCGTGGAAGACGGTGCCGTCCACGGTGATCGCACGCACCGTTTCCGGTCGTCGCGCCGCCTGTCCGGCCAGTGCGACGGCCTCGGCGAGACCGGTGTCGGCCGGTCCGGCGAAGCGGCTGGTCAGAGGCGCGGCACCGAGCGAGACCCGGATGCCATCGCGCGCCGGCGCGGTGTAGCCGTCGAGCGCCGTGAACACCTGCGCCGCCGCGTCGGCGACGTCGCCGCCCGCGTCCAGCGTGAGCGGGGCGAGTTCGAAGAGCAGGCCGGTCAGGGCGGTCGGCAGATCCGCCACCGGTACGCCGCGCTCGCCCGCACCGAGCCAGATCGCGCTGATCCCGTTCTCCAGCGCGGCCAGGATCTCGCGGTTCGCCACCGCGGCGTCGCGCTGGGCGAACCGGGCGCTGACGAACCAACCCCGGTGCACGTCGCGAGTGGCGTCCCGGCCGCGAACGAAGGGGAACGTTCCGGGCAGGGGCTGCTCCGGCAGCTCATCGCGCCGGGTGTAGAGCGGGGCGACCGTCAGCCCGTCATAGGTGGTCTCGTCGAGCAGTCGCTCGGGCTCCTCGGGAAGTTCGCTGACATCGACGCGGCGAGCCTTCGCCAGCACCCCGGCAACACCCTTGCGCCATGCGCCGTATTCGGGCACCGGGTCGGCCCCGGGATCTGAAGCAATCGGCATAGCTTGCTGTTCCTCTTCCTCACCACGGGCGCACCGCCAGTGCGCGCCCGATACCCTCACATTCGCCCAGCTCAGCGACTACTTCGGTTAACGGGCATTCGTCCCGCTTCCACTGATGCTAGCGGGCGGATTCCCAGCCGGTTGACCCTGCCCGCCACTACCAACCGGTAACCTGTCGCCCGTGACGAGGCTGATCCGTGACCCGCGTATCGTCGCGCTGATCGTCGGCGCGGTCGCGCTGTTCGGCGCGGCGCTGCTGGTCCCGCTGCCGTCGCCCCGCCAGGTGCAGGACTGGGCGACTTCCGTCGGCCCGGTCTTCCCGCTGCTGTTCTTCCTGGTCCACGCTCTGGTGACGGTGGCGCCGATCCCGCGCACCGTATTCACCGTCAGCGCCGGACTGCTGTTCGGCCCGCTGCTGGGCATCACGCTCGCGGTGAGCGCGACGACCGTCAGCGCGGCCCTGGCCATCGTGCTCATCCGCGCGCTCGATCGCAATCAGGTCGCCGCCCGGCTCACCCATCCCGCGGTGCGCGCCATCGATGAACGTCTCGCCCGCCGCGGCTGGCTGGCGGTCGGCTCGCTGCGGCTCATCGCGGCCGTACCGTTCTCGGTGATCAACTACTGCTGTGGCTTGTCCTCGATCCGGTTCTGGCCGTATCTGTTCGCCACGGTGCTGGGTGTACTGCCCGGCACGATCGGCACCGTCATCCTCGGCGACGCGCTCACCGGGACCACCCATCCGGCGATGCTCGCGCTGTCCGGCGCCTGCCTCGCGGTCGGACTGGCCGGTCTGGTCGTCGACGCGCGATGGAAGACGACAGTCCCCGCTTCGGTAGACATCGCCGAACCCATCGCGGCTGCCGACTGAGCATCGCTCGATCGGGGCCGATTCCACCGGAACCGGGGTCACGTCCACCACGGCCGCCGCGCAGCCGGACGCGAAATGCGGGAAATTCATCGGTGCCGAGAACAAGGACAAATCAGCAATAAGGGACCGAGCGCCCGCCACTCTCCAGGACACGGTTCGCATGCGGCACCGTAATTGATACTACAACGGCGCCATCGGACGAATCAGGCCGCAGTGCAGTTCGGTCGCTGCCGCGTCACATAAGCCTCTGCTGCGGCAGTTCCGCGCACCGGCCCTTATCAATTTCGTAAAGTCGGCAACTATTTGCCGCTCTGCATCGTGGTTTAGGTGTACGCGAACGAACCGGTCGGCTTAAACTGATTTCCGGTCGGGTCTGGAGGCAAGGTGATGACCGTTCAGCGACCGCAGTTCGACCCCGACCTTGGATCGAACACCGCACCGGACGTGTCGCCACCAGAGCCTGTACCGCTGTCAGCCGGACAGCGGGGGCTGTGGCTGGCGCAACGCTTGAGTCCGGACGTCCCGATATGCGAGGCCCAATACGTCGAGTTCCACGGCGAGCTCGATCGTGAGCTTCTGCGTTCGCTGATAATTCGCGCGGGTCACGAGTTCCAGTCAGGGTATTTTCGGCTGGTCGAGGTGGACGGCACCCCGCATCAACTGTTCGACCCGTCACTGGCTTCGACGGGGCCGGTAATCGATACGCGTGCCGAACCGGATCCCATGGCGGCGGCGTTGAAGTGGATGCACGACGAATACACCGCACCGCTGGATATGGCTCGGGACCGGTTGTGGGCGGGGGCGCTTCTGCAGGTCGGCGATCGGCATTACCTGTTGTACAACAGAGCTCACCACGTCGCGGTGGACGGCTACGCCGCGATGACGATGTTGAACCGGCTCGCGGAGTTGTACACGGCCGCCGTGGAGGAACGGCCGCCGGAACCGAACCGGGCGGCGGACCTTCGCACACTGTACGAGGCCGACCGCACGTATCGGGAGTCGAAGCGGTTCACAGACGACCAGGCATATTGGGTGGACAAGCTCGCCGATGTCGCCGATGACGAATCCAGTCTGGCGACCCGCTACGCGCCGCCGCGTGCGGACAGCGTGGTCGCGATGGCCGAACTGCCGACGGCGCTGGTGGTGCGGATCGCGGACGCCGCGAAAGCGCTCGACGCGAGCCCGGCCGCGGTGGTGATCGCCGCGTTCGGTTGCTATCTCGCCCGGATGACCGGCCGGGACGAGGTCCTCGTCGATGTTCCCGTCTCCGGCCGAACCACGGCCGTCCTGCGCCGGTCCGGCGGGGTGTTCGTCAACCTCGCGCCGCTTCCGCTCGCACTCGGCGCGGAAGACACGGCCGCGACGCTGGTACGGCGGGTCCAATCCGACTTGGTCGGAGCGTTGCGCCACCAGCGGTGCGGCCTCGCCGATATTCGCGCCGCCACCGGATCGCGCGGGCAGCGGCGGTTCGCGGGCCCGATGGTGAACGTCATGTTCTTCCCCCAGAAGATCCGCTTCGGCGAGTTGACCGGGGACTTCCACATCCTCAGCTCCGGGCCGGTCGAGGATCTCCTGGTCAACCTGTATCAGACCGGAGAACCGCCGCGGACGATCCTGCACTTCCTGGCCAATCCCGACCGCTACACCGGCCCCGAACTGTCCGCCCACCACAGCGAGTTCGTGGAGTTCCTCGACGAGTTCGCCGCCGCCACGCCGGCCACCGACCTCGCGCGGATCCACCCCGGCAGCGCGCGCGAAGCGGCCCGGATCCGAAGCCGCCGCGACGACCTCGCGTTCTGGCGCGACGCGCTCGCGGACCTTCCGGAGGAGTTGTCGTTGCCGGTGGATCGCCCCCGCCCCGCAGTGGCCTCCCACCACGGCGCCACCACCACCTACACCCTCGACACCGAACTCATCAC